>CACNWD010000015.1 GCA_902624085.1 uncultured Prochlorococcus sp. | reverse complement strand
AAAAACAAAATACAATTAAGAGAATTTGACTATAAGAAATTAGATCCAAAATCTAGAAAAGGCTTTCCAATAAGATTAAGTCATTATCATACGTCAATTAATAAGATTAAAAATGACTTAGATTGGGAGCCAAAATTTAATTTAATAAATGGATTGAAAAATAGTTTTGAAAATGATTTTAAATTTAAGATAAATGATAATATTGATACATCCTCTGACAATCAATTATTTAAATCTTAAATAAATAAGTGAAGAATATATACACAATAAAAAGCTTATCCAATAAGATATTAAGCCTATATCAAAAATAAATATATTTTCATATGGATAAAAGAGTAGTAATAAAGTTAGGAATTGAAAGAAGCTTTTATATTTTGCCATACTTATAGCAGGCATACTTTGCCTCTTTGAATTTCTAATTGATGTAATAACCAACTCTCTAAAAATTATTATTGAAAGTGACCAAAAAGGAATTATTTCATTAATACAAAGCCAAGTAAATGGGATTAAGATGAAGATCTTATCTGCTAATGGATCTATAGTTGTCCCAAGGCTAGTTTTTAAATTATATTTTTTAGCAATAAAACCATCTGCAAAATCAGAAATTCCGCCAATAATTAAAAAAAACCAAACATAACTTTTAAGCTTTATTTCTAAAAAAACAATTATTGGAAATATTAATAAGATCCTAAAGAGTGTAATTAAATTTGGTATATTTCTTTTCGAGAAGAATTGTTTTAATATTTTTGTATCCAATAGATTATTTTATAATTGATTTATTTTATATTGAATTAATTAAATAACTCAACTAAAAGCAAAATTAATTTATTTTTAAATTAATAATCTCTAGAAATCCTTTTTTCTTCTTCTAATTCATCCTCTAATTGTCTTATTAACCTAGTTACAAGATTTTGAAATTCTGGCTGACAACCTTTAAATGCTGCCTTATGTCTAATAGGTTCATTTCTAGTTCGTAGATCTGTAAGCATTAGACTTAAAGCATCTATTTTAGAATTTAATTTCATTTTATTTTATTTTTAATATTACATGAATTAGATATTTTGCATAGCTTCCTTGAAAGATATTTTTTTATTGTCTATCGAACTAGTAATTTCAATAGTTTTATTGATGGCTGTATTTTCTTTAAGCGATTCAATACAGCATTTTGCAACTAATCTTCTTGGGATTGAACCATTCTCTTGTGTATCTATCTTCGAATAATATATATTCTCACAAGCATATTCTTCTGTTTCTTTTAAACCTCCTGGCCTTATGATTGTCCATTCAAATGAATTTGTTTTTAATAAATTTTCTCCTAATTTTTTCCATAAAAGAATTAATCCAAAAAGATTTAAAGGATGAAATAATTTTCCTGTGCATAAAGAACTAACTAAAATAACTCTTTTAAGACCAACTCTTTTACAACTTTGTAACTGTCTATATACTCCTAAGGCATCTACTCTCGCAGGCCCCGTTAAATCTATTGAAGCTCTCGCACCCGTTGCAATAATAAGAGCATCAACATCTTTCAAAGCATTATCTAAAGCTTCTTTATCATCAAGTGATAATCTTGTGGTTTCAATATCTCTTAAATTTTCTGGAACTATTGAATTATTTCTAACAATTTGCTTTACCTTATAACCTTTTTGTGTCGCTTCTTCAACTATGCGAAAGCCAGTCTTTCCAGATGCTCCTGTTATTGCAATTTTCATCTTTAAAGTAATATTTTAAATAATATTAATATAATTAGATTTAAGCTTTTTGCGTTACTACTTTTTTCTTTCTATTTGGATATACTTTTTTACAAATACAACATTTTGTTCCGTCACATCCTCTAGCGGTGCAGTATTCTCTTCCATAAAAAATAATTTGTAGATGTAATTTATTCCATAAAGACATTGGAAATATTCTCTTTAAATCTTTTTCTGTTTGTATCACATTTTTACCCTTAGTTAATCCCCATCTTTGTGATAAACGATGAATATGAGTATCTACAGGAAAAGATGGAACATTAAAAACTTGAGACATGACAACAGATGCAGTTTTATGACCTACTCCTGGTAAAGACTCTAATTCTTCAAATGTATTTGGAACTATGCCATTATATTTTTCTAAAAGAATTTTAGACAAGTTGTATGTATTTTTTGACTTCTGTCTCGATAAGCCCAGTTGCTTTATATATTTATAAATATTATCAATTCCTAAGTTAACCATCTTTTTTGGATTATCAGCAACTTTAAATAATTCTTCCGTTAATTCATTTACTTTTTTGTCTGTTGATTGAGCACTCAATACTACAGCTATCAAAAGTGTAAAAGGACCATTATGATTTAAAGGAATTGGGGTCTCCGGGTAAAGTTTTTGTAATTCAGAAATAATTATTTTTGATCGATCAATCTTTTTCATCTCTTGAAGGTGGCTTGTTATAAAAATATACTTTCAATAATTTTGATATTAGTTTTTTGCTAATTTTATTTTAAGGATATTATTTAAAGGATTTGACTCAAGACAATGCACTAGTAATAGAGAACTTATCTCACTCTTATGATAATAATAAAGCTAGTAATTTGATATTAGATTCAATAAATTTAAAGATTAAACATGGAGAATTACTAGGTTTGTTAGGACCTTCTGGTTGTGGGAAAACGACTTTATTAAGATTGATCGCAGGTTTCGAGACTCCCAAAGAAGGCAAAATAATTCTTAATAATAATGAAATCTCATCTAGTAATAATATTGTTGTCCCAGAGAAAAGGAATATAGGGATGGTCTTTCAAGATTACGCTCTTTTCCCTCATTTAAATGTGTTTGAAAACGCAAAGTTTGGTTTGAAAAATAAAAATAACTTGTCACGAATAGATTATTTACTGAGTGTATTAGGCATAAAAAGTCTGAAGATGCGTTATCCCCACGAACTGTCAGGAGGTCAGAAACAAAGATTAGCAATCGCTCGTGCTCTTGCTCCAGGTACTTCTTTTTTATTGCTAGATGAGCCTTTTTGTAGTTTAGATTTAAATGTTAAATTAAGACTAAGGAGTGAGCTGCCAACAATATTAAGAAACTTTAATGCTAGTGGCCTTATGGTTACACATGATCCAGAAGAAGCAATGGCTATTTGCGATAAGGTTGCTGTTATGAATGATGGTTATATACATCAAATAGACGAGCCTTCTAAATTAATTAATAATCCAAAGACTCTATTTGTTAGTAGTTTTATTCTTGGTAATAATGTGCTAAAAATAAACTTCTCTAAAGGGATTATTAATACAGTTATTGGATCTATCAATAATTCAAATTTACAAGAAAATTCAGATATAAAATATTTATCTATTTCCCCTAAATCAATTTCAATTGAAAAATCATCTAGAGGGGATGGAACTGTTATCGCTAAAGAGTATCTTGGTGAATATTTTATTTATAAGGTTTTAGTTGAAGATATACATATCAGAGTAAGAACTCAGCTAGATAATAAAATTAAAATTGGGGACAAGTGTAATCTAAATTTAATAAAGAATATGCAATACTTTCTTTTTCCAGGTGGAATAAAAAATAAAATTTAATTAATGACATTTACATTTTCCGCCCTTCCATTTAGGACATTTTAATTTTTTACATTTTTTTTTCTTATTAAAATAAATTTTAGAAAATAATGTTTTATAGTTTTGTTCAAAATATCTCAAACCACTAAGAAATCTAGAATACTATATATTGTAAATAATTAAATGATCAAATAACACAATTTATACATTTTGTTGTATTATTTAATTAGTCACATAAAGCTTGCATGTCTAAAAGTGCGTTAAATCTAAAATCAAAAATACATTTTGGTCCTTCTGGAAGGGCAGTATCGCAAGAAATAGATAATGATTTACTCGATAATATACTCCAACATTTGACTATGGAGAGAAATGCAAATGTTCAATATTTCTCTATGTCTTTATGGTTTCAGGAGCGAGAATTAAATGGCTTTAGTTCTTTTTTTCTTAAGGAATCTAAAGATGAACTAGAGCACGCTTATAAATTTACTGATTATTTAATAGCTAGAGGCCAAAACGTTGATTTACATGCATTATCTAAACCTTTTCAAGAATGGGAATCAATTCAAGATTTGATAGCTTACGCATTCAACATGGAAGCTGATTTGACAATCTCTTTGCAGCAGCTTTATGCAATATCAGAAAGAACAAGTGATATTAGGACAAATGTTTTTCTAGATCCAATAGTTGAGTCGCAAATTAAATCAGAAGATGAATTTGCTCATATTTTAGGTAAGGTTAAGTTCTCAGGAGAAAACCCATCAGCAATATTAATTGTTGATGAGTATTTAAGCAGAAAATAAATATTTATTTTTAAATATTTCATTTTCACATCTATTACACTTTTCATTTAAAAGTTTTGAAAAAGTCAAATTATTAGAAGATGAATGATCCATTAAATTTATAAGAGACTTTATTTGAAAGAAGTTAATCTTTAAGTCTTCATACTCTTTATGCAGCCTAGTTTTTAAATTTGCGTTATTAATTTGTTCGTAACTTTTTTTAATTGCTTTTGTTCTAAAAATAATGTTTTCTAATTTTTTATGAAAAACATAAATCATTGAGTCTGTTTTTAATGAAATTTTAGACACCTTTCAACTCTCCAAAGGAGAGGATTCAATAAATGAAGGAGCAACGCTTACTGTTTGAGTACCTAAAGGAGCTATAAGTAATTCGGCTGATCTTAATCTTGATATTAGTCTTGTTGAGGTAACTCTTGTTGAGCCAATTAATTCACCAATTCTTTCATGAGTAAGTCTGAAGGGCAATTCACACCATTGCCCACATCTCCTTCCAAGTCGATTAACTAAGATGGCAAATAAAGCTTGGAGCCTTTGTTCTGCATTTCCTAAATGTCTGATTCTTAGTAACTGTAGTGTCCATTCATTAACTGCATCAAAACCAGAATTATCTGATATTTCAGCATTACTATGAAAGGAAAGATCTGTTAATGCTTCAACACATACTCCCTCACTACATAAACGATCTGTCCTTAATTGATCACCGGATTGTAAAAAGGCTAAAGTCATGCCCTCAGTTTCTTCACATGGACAATAAACTCTTGCGATTCCACTTTCAACCTCAAGACATGTCCCTTTAGGTCGAGAAGATGGGTCAATAAGTACTGATTGACCAGTTATTATTCTTACAGACTGAGTACTAGATTCTCCATAACTATGGAAATTCATATCTTATTTATTATGAGAATTAATAATTATTATGTATTAAAAAAAGACTTATTGCAATGGATTCTCATTAAGAGAGACTTATTTGATGAGATTCTTTACAATATTTTAAAAAGCTTATAATTAAAATACTAAATTGTTTATTTACTTCATAAATGCAGATTGCTAACAAGAGGATATGCGGTAGATGCGGAAGTAGTAATTTGATTTCAGATAGATCATTAGGCGGCAAAATTGTTTGTGTAAAATGTGGTTCATCTTTTATTAAAACAAGAGGTCTGTTAAATTCTAGTAACAGAAATTTTTATTACCTTCTTTTGATTTTAGTGGTTATTTTTCTAGTGGTTCTAATTTAGCTATGCTCTGTACACATCCCAACTATTACTATTTTCAATTAATTCTATATTTATATCAAATAGTTGATTTATATTCTTGCTATTCATTAATTCACTAGGTTTTCCATCTCTGATTATCTCTCTATCCTTTAAAAAAATTAGTCTGCTGTAATCCTTTGTGATTATTGAAATATCATGCGTTATGCATAATATGCAAATGCCTAATCGAGATAAATTCTTGATTTTTTCAATTAGAAAGATTCTTGATTTTAAATCTAAATTTACTGATGGCTCATCAAGAATGAGTACTTTGGGATTATTAATAATAGCTCTAGCTATGATAGAAATTTGCCTTTCTCCATCAGATAGAGATCCAAATTCTTTGTCGGCAATATCATTTAATAACATTTTATCGATCAATTCTTTTACTTTATTTACTTCTTCTATATTTGGATTACTTATTTTGCAAAACCTACCATATAAACCGGATAGTAATACATCTTTAACTTTTAAATCCTTATTTATCCTAAGCTTAATTTCATTATTAACAGTGCTGATATATTTCCTAACTTTCCATATATCAATCAGTTCTTCGTTGAATATCTTAAAGTAAGATTCTTTCTTAACAAGTGGATAAATATTTCTATTTATAAGATCAACTATTGATGATTTTCCTGAACCATTAGGACCTAATATAATTATTCTTTCATTATAAAATAGTTTAATACTAAGGTTCTTGATAACCTTATAGTCTTGTTTATATGCAGTCGTATTTTTAATATCGAGCCAACAGTTAGTTCTCACAAAAGTTTATTACTCCAAAATGTAAATAATTGAATAGAAGTAACAAGGAATATTATTAGATATAACCAATTTAGCCAGATTGGCCTGTTAACTTTCTTCATTATTTAAATTAAAAGTAGAAATATTAATAATGGAGAGGCATATCTAATTAATGTTTTTCTTACTATTTTTATGTTATTAAGAATATCAAGTTTATTGATTTCTGGAGGGTATTTAAAAATTAATTTATCATATACATCCATATTATTTTCTATTTTTTTACTATATCTCCAAGGATTATCTTTTTCTTCTGATTTTTTATACCAATTCCAATAATATTTAATAATTTTGTCTTCTCCAAGAAGCTTTATTTCATCATTTTTTAAAAGCTCTAATTTTAAGTTATAAGTTTGAGTTTTTAATATCATATAATCTTCATTAAATATTTTATAAAAAGTCTTCCTTTGAATTTCTTCAAAGAGAACAAGATCTCTAAAAATTTTGTTTTTAAGAAATTTTCTATAGTGTCTAACTATTACTCTAGCTTTGTTATTCCCAAGTGGAATATGATCTAATACTTGAACATATCTTGACTCACTTGGATCTCCCTTATATATAAGAATTCTTCCAGGGGGTATGAATTTAATCCTTATGAATTCTTTATTTGGGTCATTTTTATATGAATATATACTTTCAATAAATTCCTTATTAATATTTATTTTTTGATTAAAACTAGTAAGTACATTCTTATTGACATCTTTATCAGGAATAGTATCTCCATGAACCCAAAAAATATGAAGAATATCTAAGTGATTCTCAATAATCCTTGCCCAATCACATTTAAAGTCAACTAATACTTCTTCCGAGACATATTCTTCAATTTTAAATCCATGTTTTGATAATTGATGATTATTTATTTCAAATCTTGTTTCATCATCAATTAAATTTGTTTCAGGGTTTTCCAAGTAATTAATAAAAATATAATCGTCTTTCTCAAGCGTTTTATATTGATATAAATGAATCTTTTTTGCATAGTTTTTATAGTTACTATCTATAATGTGACTGCATGTTAGTCTGTCTATATTTTTGCAGCTACCTTCAGAAGTGAATTTTGCACCGTGATAAGGACAAGTAAGCTCACCATTATATAAATCACCATCATAGAAAGATGCTCCTCTGTGTGGACAAACGTTTTTTACACATCTAACAAAATTATTTTCATCTCTAAATAGTAGTAAAGGTTCATCGTACATTGAAAAATAAAATATTTTATTTTTCTTTAATTCATTCGAAGGACAAATAGCATACCAACCAAAAATTCCAATATTTAATTCCTTGGCAGTTTCTTGTACCTCAAAATTTTCTATTTTAACAATTCTTTTTTCCCTAAATGTCTTTAAATCTTCTTCGAGTGGCTTTAAAACTGAATTAAAGTCACCTGATTTAAAGAAATTTATTTGGTTATTTTTCATGAACCCTTTTTTTAAAATAACCTATTTCTCAGGGCACTATAACTCAACTAAATAATTAAAAACTTATTACTAGCCGATTTCTCTATCTTTTGTAGCAATATAGAATCTAACTTCATGACGAATTTATCAGAACCCTTCTTATTATTATTTATAATTTTAAAGGAAATAGTTCAAAATTATCTTCTTGTAGAATTTATTATCAATTTTTTAAATGTAAATTTTATAAATACTTGCTAATTTGGAATTTTCTTAAGAATTGTTTTTAGATATGTATAACTTTTTTGTTTAAAGCAGCTTATGTAATAGTTATTTCATTTAAATATGATCATAATGAAATTTTAACTTATTTATAAAAATTTATTTGCTTTTCACTTATCCTATAATTGGAATAAAATAATCTTATTTTGAAGTATCAATGATTAAACTAATTATTGGATTTTTCATCTCTTTACTTTTTTTATTTCCAATTAATTCCGCTTTCTCAAAAGAGATCTCCCAAAAGAATATAGATAACTTAACTAATAAAGTTGCTAAAAAATTTTCTCGCACTTTTTGTAATACATCAAATTTTGGGATCTCTGATGAAGGGGCAATTGAGTTCGCAATTGGTGAGACAAGTAAAGAATTTTCAAAAAATAAATTAATTACTTTAGTCGATTTTGATGAAATTAACAAAAAAATTATTTCAAATATAGAGGCTGATTGTCAGGTGTTTGATTTTCCTGTTGATGAATTAGCCAAGCTTGAAAATATAAAAGAATAATTATTTTCTAAATATTAAGGCTTATTATTTATTTTTCCCAATCCAATCAGTTGGTTTTTCCATCATCCATTGAAAAACAGATTTAGCATCAAGATTTTTTGAAGCGATAAAAAATAATATGGGAAATACTCCGATAGTTAAGATGATTACGAAAATTTCAAGATTATTTAATCCCATTTCGCTTATTGATAATGCAAAATACAAAAGTTTAATAAAATAACTTTTGTATTATTGCCTGAATTTAAAAAGTAAATATTACTATTAATTTCTTTTTTATTAATTTTAAATATTTTGTATTTATAAAATAAATTCTTTAGACATTGTCCTTAGTTGATCTAGATTTAATTGTTGAAGGTAGGTTTTCATCGCTAAATATGATTTCTTCGATTGTTGCGATCTCTCTTCATGAAAAAGAGATGTTGTAATCAAATCTACTAAATGTTCTTTATCCATATTTAACTTTTAACTCATTTGTAGAAATACACCATTAAATAATTCTTAAGCATTTAATTTATTTATTATGAAATTAATCTCTATAAATTTTAAATTTAATGATATTAATAATTTTGACTCTAAACATAAATTTCAATTGATATTAAAAAATCTTAAATGTATAGTTTTAAAAACCTTAAAGTATGTAATAAGTACCTATTTATTTATTATTTATTTTTTTTTATATTTAAAAAAATATTTAAGAATTTATGACTGCCGAATCATTTATAGTAATAATTGCACCATTATTTCTTTTTGTTTTTGGGGTTTTATTGATACCTAAAATTGTTAATCCAAAAAAAATATAAATTATTATATAAAGGATGTTATTGATAATCAAAATATTTAAAAAAAATAAAAAACTCTTTCCTAAACTTATTTTTTTTGTTAATTAATAATTAGTTTCAAAAATTATATGAATTTAGAGTTTTTCTTTGTTCTTTTAGCACATTTATTATTATTATCAGTATTTATTATTATTCTACCTATATTCAAATCATCAAAAAACAATAAATTAAAAGTATATAGGAGATAAATTTATATCAAATTTTAAAATCAACTTTTGGTTAATTATCACTAAATAGAAAGAAATTTATAAAGTATTGAGTAAAGTTAACTATTAGAATCGTAAAATCTAAAAATAATATAAAGATATATATAATCTATCTATTTTCATCTTAAAACTTTAATAACTATTTAAAGCGATTATGCAAAATCAAGAATTTGAACAATCACTAAGAGATTATCCAAAACAAATAACTAATGACACTTATTTAGAACTTTTAGAGAAATATTTTTTTTCTGATAAAACAAATGATCTTGAAAATAAGCATAAAGAATGGTGTAGTCAAATTTCAAATTAAAAACAAAAATAAAAAAAAGCTCGCAATAACGAGCTTATCTTTGGTGGCGGGGGGGAGATTTGAACTTCCGACCTTCGGGTTATGAGCCCGACGAGCTACCAGACTGCTCTACCCCGCGTCATACTATATAGCATACATCCCAATAGGAACTTTACACATTTATATCTAGGTTTCCTGGAATTTTAATTCACCTTTTACTTCTAAGTTCACTCCCTCTGCAAGGTTAAAAATCTTTTCTTCAATATCCTGGATCCGCAAATTAGTTATCCATTCCAATTGTTTGAGTAAATGTAAGCCTACTGCATGCTTTGCTCTTCTTGATCCATCTTCAACTTTTAATGCCAAACCAATTCCCTCGGAAAGTTTCGCTAAACAAAGAATACCTTCAGCACCTCCTTTGCTAATTACTTGTCCATGTGAGGCTTTGATAATTTCAGTGTCAAAGTAATTATTATCACTTATAAGTTGTGGATGCATAATCATTGCTCTACTAATCTGCTCTAATTCAGCATTTTCTGAGCTAGAAAGAATTGAATATAGTCTTGCTATTTCAACTAATTTTAAAAATAATGTTGGAGCTCCACAATCATCTCTTTCTGCATATATCTCAGAAGCAGGTAGAGAAAGTAATTCTGAAATTATCCTAAATATTTCAATTTGCAATGGATGATCGCCTTTTAGATAACTATCTATTGGCCAGCCTAACTTCTTACAAGTAGCTAAAAAGGCAGCATGTTTTCCTGAACAATAATGTCTTAAGGGACTATCTATATTGCAAGGACACTTTAAATGATTAATATCTATATCGAATTCCCATAAAATTTTAAAAGCTTCTCTTGCATGTTTTGTAGCCCCTCTGTGCGAACCACAAGCAATCGCTATTGATTTAAGAGGATCGATAATTTGAGAGGATGCTCCGCTGCTTACAAATGGGATAACCTGGAAAGGCTTTAATGCAGATCTTACAAAACTTTTATATTCTGGATTTCCTGCACACATTAATACTCTTCCTTTTTTATCACAAACTACAGCATGAATTTTGTGGATTGATTCAACATATGAACCTCTTTTTAGAAATACTTCTAAGGGGGGATTATTAGAGGTGTATAAATTTTTAAAATTCGAACTCATTTTTAAATATTGTTGTACTGAGAAATTAATATTCCTATGAGAATAAGAGAGATAATCACAGATGTAACTTGTGTCAGGTTTTTTAAGATAGGCTTAACTTCTATAGAGGCAATAAGATTTTCTTTTTCTTTTAATTCAAAAGGTTTATTCCAAATTTGACCATCGTACCATCCTGATTCTTCATATTCTATTATTTCCGAAGTTAGTCTTTTATAGATGTGACTCCATCCTAAGAATAAACGAATTGTAATTAATAATGGTACAGATAAACTTCCAAAAAAACTTAAAAAAATATATCTTAAAATATAAGTATGAAAATAACTACTACCAGAAGAAATAACTAAAAAAATTAAGAATGCTACTAACCAAGTAGAAATTAATATTATTGAAAATTTCTTACTAGTTTTAGCTAATGCAAATACTTTAGAGTTGGATAATTCTAAAAATTCATTAGTAGGTTGCTGTTCTTTAGGAACAGGGCATTTTGAATTATTCATGCATCAAGGATATTTAAAATCATCCCCATTACTCCAGAATGACTCCAAGTCATAGAATTTTCTATATTCTGGTTGAAAAATGTTGACGATTAGATCTCCATAATCTAAGAGGGCCCATTTAGCTTCATTTATTCCTTCTTTTCGCAAAGGTTCAATATTGAAGATATCTCTTATATCGTTCTCTACAGATTTTGATATTGACCTTACTTGTACGTCTGATAATCCTTCAGCTATTACAATCCAATCAGTTATGAATGAAACTTTATTAATGTTAATCATTCTAATATCATTTGCCTTTTTTGAATCACATGCTTTGGCAGCTGTTAATGCAACTTTTTTATTGTCCATAGACATTTTCACTTGATACAGACTTTTGTGAGCCTTCTTGCTGGGCAAGTTCAGATCTTGCTTTTTCTGCACTCTTTCTAAGAGCTTCCAACCGATCCTCAAAAAAAGTTCTATTTTTCTTTTTTCTGGTATTCTCTATTAATTCTTTTAAAGCTCCACCTAAACTTTTATATGCATTAGGAATGCTATAACCAAATCTGCAGGCCAAGTCAATAGCTCTTTCATCAGCATATATTGCATCTTGAAGTCTTTTTTCTGAATTATTTTTTGTGTATAGTCTATACCCGGCAAAACCAGATAAACCTAATGCTAGCAATAGTAATAATCCATCTTGTACCCATAACTCTCCTATAGCACCTCCTAATCCAATAGCAAGTGCGGCCATCTCCCATCCATCTCTGGGGATGGTGTCATTTTGTATTTTCCCAACCTCATGCCAAAAAAGTAAATTTCTATGATCTAAAGCAAAATTATCCCATTTCTCTAAATCAATTTGAATTTCAACCTCATCTCTTCCAATCTCTTCAAGAGTTATAAGAGGTGGGTCAATTGCTATAGCTGCTTCAATAAATACCCAACTTTCATTTTCTGGTGGCAACAAACTTTTAAGTCGTTGAAGTTCGCTCATAAATAATAATTTTCTATTCTTACTATAGAAACAAATGTTGCTTTTCAAGTAAGTTGATTAACATCTGATAATTTATAAGTAGGATTAAATAAATAGTTTTTCACGATTATGCCTCAAAGAGAGGATCTTAAAAGAATTCTTATACTAGGCTCTGGACCAATCATTATTGGGCAAGCTTGTGAATTTGATTATTCTGGAACACAAGCTTGTAAAGCACTTAAAAGTGTAGGTTATGAAATTATTTTAATAAATTCTAATCCAGCATCCATAATGACTGACCCAGAAATCGCGCATAAAACATATATTGAACCTCTAACTGTTGAAATAGTCTCAAAAATTATATTGAAAGAAAAACCTGATGCTATTCTCCCAACAATGGGAGGTCAAACCGCTTTAAATTTAGCTGTTAGTTTAGCTGATACAGGCTTTTTGAAAGAACACAATATTGAATTAATTGGTGCGGATTTAAGTGCTATTAAGAAGGCTGAAGATAGAAAACTATTTAAAGATTCAATGGAGAGAATAAACGTTGATGTATGTCCTTCTGGAATAGCATCAACTTTAATTGAGGCCGAAAATGTTCGCAATAATATAAATTCTTCTTATCCATTGATAATTAGGCCTGCTTTTACATTGGGAGGCAGTGGAGGCGGAATCGCTTATAATCTGGAAGAATTTAAAGAATTATGTAAATCTGGAATAGAGGCTAGTCCAAGTAATCAAATATTAATTGAGAAATCTTTAATAGGATGGAAAGAATTTGAATTAGAACTTATGCGAGATAAAGCTGATAATGTTGTGATAATTTGCAGTATTGAAAATCTTGATCCTATGGGTGTACATACAGGGGATTCAATAACTGTTGCTCCCGCCCAAACTCTTACTGATAAAGAGTATCAAAGACTTAGAGATCTTTCCTTGGCAATCATAAGAGAAGTTGGGGTTGAGACAGGAGGTAGTAATATTCAATTTGCAGTAAATCCTATAAATGGTGAAGTAATAGTAATTGAGATGAATCCTAGAGTTAGTAGATCCTCAGCACTGGCTAGCAAAGCTACTGGATTTCCTATTGCAAAAATGGCGGCTTTACTCTCTGTTGGATATACCTTAAATGAAATTATCAATGACATAACAAAAAAAACTCCAGCATGTTTTGAACCATCAATAGATTATGTAGTAACAAAGGTACCAAGATTTGCATTTGAAAAATTTAATGGTACATCAAATATTCTTACCACATCAATGAAATCTGTCGGAGAATCTATGGCTATTGGTAGATCTTTTGAAGAGTCGATTCAAAAGGCTTTAAGATCTTTAGAAATCGGAATTTATGGCTGGGAATATGAAGGCATAATTAATATTGAAAGTGAAAATCAGTTAATAAATAATCTTAGAACTCCAACAGCTGAGAGAATTTTAATTTTAAAAAAGGCGATGGAACTTGGTAAGGATGATAATTATATTCATAAAGCTACGAATATCGATTTGTGGTTTATCGAAAAATTAAGGAATATTTTTAATTTTGAAAATAAATATTTAAAAAATAATAATCTGTTCAGTTTTAGTAAAGGCTTAATGCTAAATGCTAAACAACTTGGTTTCTCTGACCAACAAATTGCAAATCTCACTAACACTGATTTTTATCAAGTAAGAACTGTCAGACAACAACTCAAAGTAAATCCTGTATTCAAGACTGTTGATACATGTTCTGCAGAATTTGCCTCTAGCACTCCCTATCATTATTCAACCTATGAGGAATCATTTATAAACTCAAGCTCTGAATTATTTGATAGTGAAATTAACTATGAAACAAATAAAGAATTAAAAAAAATAATGATTTTGGGTGGGGGTCCTAATAGGATTGGTCAAGGTATTGAATTTGATTATTGTTGTTGCCATGCATCATATCAATCATCTTCAAGTGGCTTTACAACTATAATGGTCAATAGCAATCCAGAGACAGTTTCAACAGATTATGATACAAGCGACATTTTATATTTTGAACCTGTTACTTTAGAAGATGTTTTAAATATTATTGAAGTTGAGCAACCTGACGGAATCATAGTCCAATTTGGTGGTCAAACCCCACTAAAATTATCATTACCACTTTATAACTGGCTTAAAACAAAAGATGGAGTTTACTGTAAATCTAGTATTTTGGGGACATCACCTATATCTATAGATATTGCTGAAGATAGGGAAGAATTTACAAAAATATTAAATCAATTGAATATTAGACAACCACTTAATGGGATCGCACGAAATCAAGAAGAAGCTATTAAAGTTTCAGAAAATATAGGTTTCCCATTGGTGGTTCGTCCCTCTTATGTTCTTGGAGGAAGAGCTATGGAAATTGTAAGAAGTTATAAAGAATTAATTAGATATATTAATGAGGCAGTTAAAGTATCTCCGGATCATCCTGTACTTTTAGATCAATATCTAAGCAATTCTGTAGAGATAGATGTAGACGCTTTATGCGATAAAAATGGGATGGTTGTCATAGCAGGTTTAATGGAACATGTTGAACCAGCAGGAATACACTCTGGAGACTCAGCATGTTGTCTGCCATCCATCTCTTTATCAGATGAGACTAAAAAGGTTGTAAAGGAATGGACAAAATTAATTGCTAATAAGCTGAATGTTATTGGATTAATTAACTTACAATTTGCGGTCAAAAGTCTAGATAAAGAAAAATCTGAGGTATATATTCTTGAAGCGAATCCGAGAGCATCAAGAACTGTACCATTTGTCTCCAAAGCAATTGGTAAACCAATAGCAAAAATTGCTACACAATTAATGCAAGGTAAAACGCTTCAAGAAATAGATTATGTAGAGGAATTAATTCCTAAATATCAAGCTGTCAAGGAAGCTGTACTACCTTTTAAAAGATTTCCTGGATCAGACACACTCCTTGGCCCTGAGATGCGTTCGACTGGAGAGGTAATGGGTTTGGCAAAAGATTTCGGTATCGCCTATGCAAAGTCTGAACTCGCTGCAGGTAATGGAGTCCCAAGCAAAGGAGTTGCGTTTCTTTCAACTAATGACTTAGATAAAAAATATCTTTATGAAATAGCAAAAGATCTCATAAATCTTGGATTTAGTTTAATAGCGACAGAAGGAACTTCAAAATATTTATCAAATCTAGGAATAAGTGTTGAAAGTGTTTATAAAGTTCATGAAGGCAGGCCAAATATTGAAGATATGATCCGTTCTGGCTTAGTACAGCTTGTAATTAATACCCCTATAGGTTCACAAGCATTATTTGATGATGAATATTTAAGAAGAGCTTCTCTTGAATATAATGTCCCAACTTTTACTACAATCCCTGGATCAAAAGCTGCAATAAAAGCTATTAAGGCCTTACGAGTCCATCAAATAGAGACTGTTTCACTCCAAGAAATTCATAATATTTAAATTTTTACTTTATGTCTTCTAGTTTCTTTCTTAAATCATTAACTAAACTATTTTTGCCTATTGACAAAAGTTTTAAAGTATCTTGGTGCATTTTTAATTGAGCATCAGCAATTTGAAGACTTTTTATGACTTCTTTAATCTCATCTGATAAATCTTCCATAATATATTTCTTTCCGTCAAATGTAAGTACTGGTTTTTTGTTATCTAAATCCTTTGTTGTCATAGATAATTATTGAATCTAGAAATAAGATAATTTTAATATTTATTTATTAATTGTTTTTCACATAAATCTTTATAAATTCCATCTTTTTTAATTAATTCAAAGTGAGTACCAGTATCAACTATTTCTCCGTTATTAAAAACAACTATTTTTTTTGCATCTTGAGTAGTAGATAATCTATGAGCAATAATAATAACTGTTCTATCTTTCATCGCTTGGTTCAATCCTTTTTGAACCTCCGCTTCAGAGTCTGCATCTAGCGCACTTGTCGCCTCATCTAATAAAAGAATTATTGGATTTCCTAAGATAGCTCTTGCTATCGCTATTCGTTGTATTTGGCCTCCTGAAAAATTAAAATTTCTTTCAGATATATATGTATTGTACTTGTCAGGAAGTTTATTAATAAATTCATGAGCGTTTGCGATTTTAGCTGATTCAATTATTTCTTCATCATTAAATAATCTTCCCATTTTAATTGTATCTTTAATTGTTCCTGAGAATAGAAATGGTTGTTGTTGAACAATTGCAATTTTTGATCTTATTGATTTAGCGTTTAAGTTACTAATATTTTTATCATCTATGTAAATATAACCTTTATCAGGTTTTATAAATTTAAGAATTAAAGATAGCATTGTTGTCTTACCTGAACCTGATGCGCCCACAAAAGCAATAATTTCTCCTTTTGAAATTTTTAGGTTAATACCTTTTAAGACTTTTATATCTTTTAAATATGAAAAGCTTACATCCTTAAATTCAATATTTCCATGCATAATTTTTATATCCTTTGAATTTTGATCATCACTCTCAATAGGTTGGTGATTTATTTTTTCTAATCTTTTAAAAGAAGCTTGGGCTTGTTTAAAGTCATTGAAATTTGTAGTAAGATGGCTTATTGGATCAATAAGCATTAAAATTGCTGCAAAGAAACTGCTAAATTCTTCACTATTGAGTAACCCTAAATTTATACGGAGAGCACCTAATGCAAGTATTGCTAATATTCCAAATGCTTCTATAAATCCAACGATTGGATGTTGTAAAGCCAGTAATTTTAATGTTTTAAATTTTGCTCTTTTATTTACCTTTAATTGGATATTAAATCTTTTTTTTATCCAACTTTCCCTTGCATAAGCCCTTATTGTTGTAATCCCATTAATTGATTCACCAATTAAACTAGCTAACGCACTAGTGGTCTCCTGACTATTCTCTGAAGCGAATAAAACTTTCTCCCCAAATTTATTTACAGAAAAAATTATCAATGGAGATAGGATAAATGTAGATAATGTCAATGCCCAATCTAAATAGACCATATATAAAATTACAGCTAATAATTGCAATGTACATGGTAATGAGTCTTGGATTGTTTTATAAATAACTTCACTTAGCCGATCAGCGTCCTCAGTTAATCTATAAGTAACGTCACCGGCTGAAATTTTTTCTACAAAATTAATTTTTATTTTGTGGATCTTAGAAAACAAGGCATTTCTTATCTCTTCACTTATTTCTAATGACGGTTTAGCTATAAAAAGATCCTGTCCGTATTGAGCAGTTTTTTGTATTAAAAAAACAATTAGTGTTTTTATTATTATATTTGATACTAATTTTAAATCTCCTGATCCAATTGCTGGAATAAGTTTTCCTGCTAGAAAGGCTAAAATTGGCCAACAAGCCACATATATAATCATGCAAGCAAAACCTTTACTTAATCTTCCTAAATAAGGTTTTATTGGAGGAATTAAACCCAAGAGACTTAAAATGTATTTATTTCACTCTATCAATACCTTTGAATTAAAAAAACTATGAAATTGGATCAATTTTTAAAATGGAAAAATCTTGTATCTTCAGGTGGAGAAGCAAAGATATTAATTAAATCTGGGAAAGTTAAAGTTAATGGCGATATTGAATTAAGAAGAGGAAGAAAATTAATTTATGGCGATAAAATTTTATTTTTAAAAAATGAAATAATCTTTGAGAAAGAGACCTATTGAGCTTAAAGTTATAATAAGATATTTTCTTGGATTAAATTTGTGAGACAAACTGTAATCGCTGGTAATTGGAAAATGCACATGACATGTGCGGAGACTGAAAATTTCCTAAAGGATTTTATTCCCTTAATCGAAAATATAAATGTTAATCGCAATATAGTAATAGCGCCTCCATATACAGCAATATCAACATTCGCATCTTTTTCAGATTCAATGAATTTAAATATTGCCAGTCAAAATATTCATTGGGAAGATTCAGGAGCCTTCACTGCCGAAATATCTCCAGTTATGTTACTAGAGCATAATGTCAAATATGCAATTGTTGGTCATAGTGAACCAAGAAAGTATTTTAGTGAAAGTGATGAGCAAATAAATAAAAGGGCAAAATCTGCTCAGTCAAATGGACTAACTCCAATTGTTTGTGTTGGTGAAACTTTAGAACAAAGAGAGCGAGGAGAAGCTGAAAGGATTATTACCAGACAGGTTGAACAAGGACTTGAGGGTACAAATTCTTCGGATTTAATAGTTGCATACGAACCGATTTGGGCAATAGGAACGGGCAAAACTTGTGAAGCAGAAGATGCAAATAAGATTTGTAAATTAATAAGAAACTTAATTGGCTATGAAGATGTAGTAATCCAATATGGAGGCTCTGTAAAACCAAATAATATTGATGAAATAATGTCAATGAGTGATATTGATGGAGTATTAGTTGGAGGCGCTTCTTTAGACCCTATTAGCTTCGCTAGAATTGCAAATTTTAAATAACCATAACTCATTTCCTTATGATTGGGGCAAAAAAACCTCAATAATGGGTATATTAAATCTTACTCCTGATTCATTCAGTGATGGAGGTGATTTTTATGATTTAGAAAAAGCCTTGGTTCAAGTAGAGAAATTCATAAATTATGGAGTAGATATTATTGATATTGGTGCGCAAAGTACTAGACCTGGTGCAGAAGAAGTTGGTTCTGCTAAAGAAATTGAAAGATTAATTCCAATCTTGAGGGAAGTAAGAAAAAGGTTTCCTAACATAATTATTTCTATTGACACATTTAATTCTGATGTTGCATATGAAGCTTTATTAAATGGAGCTAATTGGATTAATGATGTTACAGGAGGAAGAAGGGATGAAGAAATGTATGCCCTAGTTGCTAAATTTGACTGTCCATTCGTAATTACTCACAGTAAAGGGAATAGTCAAACTATGAATGATTTATCAAGTTATGAAAATTTAATTGAAGATATAATTGATAGTTTAAAAATGCTTATTGAGAATGCAATATCCAAGGGAGTAAATATGAATAAAATTATTTTAGATCCAGGATTGGGATTCGCTAAAAACACTTCGCAAAATATTATTATTTTAAAAAATTTAAAGAAATTTAAGAAATTAGGTTATCCTTTACTTCTTGGGGCTTCAAGGAAAAGATTTATTGGAGAAGTTTTAAATATTTCTAATCCAAAAGATAGAGATATCGGTTCTTTAGCAATAAGCTGTTTATGTTCACAACATAATATTGAAATTGTAAGGGTACATAATGTTGAGCTTAATTATCAAATTATTAAAATGGCAGACAAAATTTATAGAGAATGAAATTTTATTCTTTAACTCCTTCAATTTTATCTTCCACTTCTTGATAAAGCTCCTTTAATTTTTCAATATTTTCATCAGAAGTCTCCCAATAACCTCTGCCATTTACTTCAAGTAATGTTCCAACAATTCTTCTAAAACTATTAGGATTTAATTCCATTAATCTTTTACGCATTTCTTCGTCATTTATGAATGTTTCGTTTGTCTCCTCATAAACAAAATTATCCACTTGGCCGCTAGTTGCACTCCATCCTAGAGTGTAATTAAGTCTATTAGAAAGTTCTCTTACCCCTTCATAACCAGATTTGAGCATCCCCTCATACCATTTAGGATTTAAAAGTTTTGTCCTAGAATCTAATCTTATAGTTTCACTTAAAGTCCTAACTTGGGCATTTGAAGTTGTTGTGTCTGCAATAAAACTTGTAGGCTCTTTTCCATCATCTCTAAGTGTCTTAATTAATTTAGTTGGGTCAGAGTCAAAGTAATGACTTACATCAGTTAATGAAATTTCAGATGAATCTAAGTTTTGAAATGTTACATCGGCAGTTTTCATTACTGACTCAAAAACATCTCTTTTTTGATTCATCTCTCCCGGATTATCTGCATTGAAGGCATAAGTTTTTCTGGATAAATACATCTCTTGGAGTTCATTCTCTTCTTCCCATGTAGAGTTTTCAACGGCTAAATTCACATTCGAGCTGTAACTACCACTTGCATTTGAGAATACTCTCGCAGATGCTTCCCTTAGAGTTGTTCCTTCTTTTTCTGCTTGCTCTATTGAATGTTTACGAACAAAGTTTTGTTCAAGTGGTTCATCAGCTTCAGCAGCTAATTTAACGGCCTGATCAATTAATGCCATCTGATTTATAAATAAATCTCTAAATACGCCTGAACAATTTACTACAACATCAATTCTAGGCCTGCCAAGTTCTTCTAATGGAATTAGCTCCAATTTATTAATTCTTCCAACTGAATCAGGCATAGGTTTAACACCTACAAACCATAAAATTTGTGCTAAAGATTCACCATAAGTTTTAATGTTATCTGTTCCCCATAAAACGCATGCGATAGTTTCTGGCCAAGTTCCTTGTTCTTCTTTTTGTCTCTCAATAAGTTTATCTACAACTGATTTCGCAGCTGCTACAGCAGCTATTGTTGGTATTGATTGAGGATCTAGAGCATGGATATTCTTACCACTTGGTAATACTCCTGGATTCCTAATAGGATCTCCCCCTGGCCCTGGCAATACATAGTTTCCATCTAATGCTTTTATGAGACTTTCCATTTCCTTGTCAGCACATATTTGCTCAAGGCAAAAAAGTAAATAATCAAAAAGTTTATTTAATTCATTTTGATTAATATCTTTAAAGCCATTAATTCTACAAATTCTTAACCATGGTGTTGGTGTATTAATTCCAAAGATTTTTAAAAACTCAAATAATTTAGATAATAAGGATTTCTCTAAATAAACTCTTCCATCAACTATTTTTAATGATTTAACCATTGCAAATATAGACTCTCTTGATGTTTTAGTGATTTTCTCATTTAGTTCAACAAACTTAAGTTCTCCTTGATTATTCCCTTTGTAAACCTCATCAATTTTTAGATTAATGGATTCAGCTAATAAGCCAGGTAGAGACCTGAGTTGTTCTTGCTCTCTTTCAAGTGAAGCTATATTGACTAAAGTTGCAACGGCTTCTTCAGCAGTTGGAGCTTCTCCAATTGTATGTAATCCACACGGTAATAGCCTACTCTCTATTTCCATTAGTTGCTTGTAGACATTACCTACAAAAAGATCCCTTTCTTCTAAAGTTAAATCTGAGGCATCTGAATTTGGTAGATTAACATCTTTATCTAAATTACATTGTTTAGAAGTTTCAACTATTGAATTAACAATTTGAATTCCTCTGCTATTTTCTCTTAGTTGTTGATATGAACCAACTAATTCACTTAACTCTTTTAGGCCTTTATATAAACCTGCATTTTCAGCTGGTGGTGTTAAATAACTAATTGTCGATGCATATCCTCTTCTTTTAGCAATAGTAGCCTCTGAGGGATTATTCGCAGCATAATAATAAAGATTAGGTAATGATCCAATTAAAGAATCCGGATAACAAGTTTCACTCATACCCATCTGTTTACCAGGCATAAATTCTAAAGAACCGTGAGTTCCAAAATGAAGAACCGCATCAGCTTTCCAAATTTTTTCAACATAAGTATAATAAGCGGCAAAACCATGATGAGGACTAGCACTCCTAGAATAAAGTAACCTCATGGGATCACCTTCGTATCCAAATGTAGGCTGAACTCCAATGAATACATTGCCAAAATGCTTGCCGTATATAAGTAAGTTTTGACCATCACTATTAAGATTCCCTGGTGGCTTTCCCCAGTTTTCTTCTAGTCTTGTTGAATATGGAGTAAATTCTTCGTATTCTTTTACGGACATTTTGTGAGCAATATTTAATTCAGGAGAACCTTCCATTGCTTCTGGATTATTAATAACTTTTTCCATTAATTCCTTAGAATTATTGGGAAGACCATCAATCTTATATCCTTTTCTTTTCATTTCAAGGAGTACTCTATAGATTGAACCAAATACATTTAGATAGGCAGCCGTACCAACATTCCCCTTATCTGGTGGAAAACTAAAAACAGTAATTGCAAGTTTTTTCTCTTCTCTCTTTTTTACTCTTAATGTTGACCATTTAATGGCTCTTTCAGCTATTATATCAACCCTATCTTGAAGTGTATGAGCTTTGCCCGTTGCATCATCTCTCCCTGAAAGGACAATTGGTTCTATTGCACCATCAAGCTCAGGAATCGCAATCTGTAAAGCTACTTGCACAGGATGTAAACCTAAGTCACTCTCTTCCCATTCTTGGGTGGTTTGAAATACTAGCGGTAAAGCAACCATGTAAGGTCTATTTAATTTTTTTAACGCCTCAATTGCTTTAGGATGATCTTGCCTCGCAGGGCCTCCAACTAAGGCAAACCCAGTAAGAGATACAACTCCATCAACAATAGGATTGTCTTTATTTAGTGAATCATAGAAAAATTCATTAACTGGTTTTGAGAAATCTAAACCACCACAAAATATAGGAATAACCCTAGCGCCTCTATATTCTAATTCTTGAATAACTGCAACATAATGTGCATCATCACCTGTGACTATGTGACTTCTCTGGAGAACTAAACCAATTGTTGGACTAATTGTAGATTTCGGTTCTATATCATTTCTATTATTATCCCAAGACATATATTCATCTAGACTTTCAAACATATTTGGTGCCATTGGGTGCCAAATACCAAGATCAGGAAATGTTTCTGGGTCTTGAATATTAAATGCTTCTAATTCATTTTTGATATCTTCAGTTATTACATATTTTTCAGAAAGCATTAACAAAAGATTTTTAAGATTTGATGTTGTACCACCCAGCCAATATTGAAAACTTAATATAAATGTACGTGCATCTTGAGCTTTTTCGATTGGTAAATATTTTAAAATTGAAGGTAATGTATTTAATAATTTCAACATTGAATCTTGGAAACTAGCTCCATCAGCTTCTTTTTTCTTTTTAATTAAATCTCCAATAATGCTTTTTGATTGTCCTAATTGAGACATACTAAATGAACCTAGTTTATTTAGTCTCATAACTTCAGGCATGGATGGAAATATCACTGAAGCTTTTAGATTTTCCTTAAAGGGAGTTACTGCTTCAACAACTTTTTGAGCTAAATCTTCTATGAAAATTAAAGATGCCAAAAATAGATCAGCTTTTGAAACATCATTCACAAAATCTTGATAATTATTTTCGTCTCTTAATTCCTCAATTAAATACCCACTAAGCTCTATCCCAATTGGACCTTGAGTTTCATTAATTGCTTTAGCGGCTTCTGTAAGTGAATTTTGGTATTGTGGCTCGAGAACAACATATACTGCTTTAATAACAACTTTATGTTTGTTATTCTCGGCAGGAGATACTCTGCGGTTTGCTGAGCGGACCTGCGTAAACATGTTTTTCTTTAAGTATTTTTACCAGCCTACGGTTGATTTGTCGTTATTGTGTGCAATATACATAGCGTGTAACATCCTTTTTAACAAAAAACTTTTTTTATCATGACACAAAATCCTAAAAAACCCATACCTGTTCTAGTATCTGGAGCATTAGGGAAGATGGGTCGCGAAGTTATAGAGGCTGTTACAAATTCAGTTGATTGTGAATTAGTAGGAGCAATTGATGTTAATGATGAATGTAATGGAAAAAGTTTGTCAACATTTTTTGATATCCCTGAATCAGAGATCATTTTGTCAAATGATCTTGAAGGAAGTTTATGTACTGCGAGTCAGAGTTATAGAGATTCTGGTATAAAACCTGTAATGGTTGATTTTACGCATCCTGATTCTGTTTATGAAAATACTAGAGCTGCAATTGCTTATGGCGTTTGCCCAGTAATTGGGACAACAGGATTAACCTCTGAACAAATTAATGAATTATCTAGCTTTTCTGAGAAAGCCTCTATCGGATGTGCAATTATACCTAACTTTTCAGTAGGTATGGTTTTACTTCAACAAGCAGCATCTGTTGCTGCAAAATTTTACGATAATGTTGAATTAATTGAAATGCATCATAACCAGAAAGCTGATTCTCCAAGTGGTACATGTTTAAAAACAGCTGAGATGATAGAAGAATATCCTAAGAAATTTAATAAATTACTTGTAAAGCAAAGTGAATCACTTTCGGGATCAAGAGGTGGAGTAAGAGAATCTGGAATAAACATTCATTCAATTAGACTACCAGGCTTACTAGCCCACCAGGTCGTCATGATGGGTTCTCCCGGAGAAACGTACACAATTAAGCACGATACAATAGACAGAAAGGCGTATATGCCAGGTGTTTTGCAATCAATTAAGAAAATTGGAAATTATGAAACTTTAGTTTATGGGCTAGAGAAATTAATTTTTTAAAATGCTTATTCCCATAAAAATTAATCAAGTTGCCAAGTTGATTCCCTCAGTTGCTACCGGCGGACAATTTAAATACAGTTTAGGTAATCCAAAAAAAATTCTCCAGAGATTAATTATTTCTTCAATTGGAGCAGCAATTACATTAGTCATAGGTAATAATCAATTTGGTAATCAAACTGATGTCTTATGGTTAATTCTCTGTCTGGGATTTGCTTTATATATTTTGTGGGGGCCAATACTTGAAGCGAGTAGAAAAAATCTTAAATATAAACAATTTAAATTTTTTTCTATTTTTGATGGGATAGTTTCTGATATTTATCAAATTGAAAAAATTGAAAGTTCAAGGGAACAAACTAATAGATATGGAAAATTAGAGATAGTTGAGAATAAAAGAACATGGCTTACAATAGAATTAGAAGATGAAGATGGTTATTTAAGTAAGATAAGTTTTCCCATGGAAAATAGACACAGAGTTATTACTCGAGGACTTAAAGTAAAATGTTTAGTTTCAACTAATGAAAGATCTTTTAATGGGAATTTATTTTTAACTGATGCATGGTTACCAGAAATTAATTTATGGGTTGGTGATTATCCATATCTTTTAAGACCTGCGTTTGAAGAAATTTGCTTTCTTTACAAAAATAAGTTTTAAGGTTTTATGACGAGAAGACTCAAAATAAAGATAATTGGTGAGAATCCAAGAAGTCTTTTCTTAGCATTCGTTTTAGCTAAACTTAAGTATGATGTTTACATATTTGATTCCTTAACAAACTCTGAAAACAATCATGATGATCAAATTTACTCATTTTCGAATTTTACAAAAAATTTATTAAGTAATTTTGATATCTGGAATGAATTTGAAGATATTTCTTATGGTTTTAACTCCATTATTTTTAAAGATAATATAATCTCTGAGCAATTATTATTACGAACTGAAATCTCAGAAAAATACTTAAATACTTTTGGTTGGACTGTTAAAAATTCTGATATTAAAAACTTGTTAATAAATAAACTTAAAAAATTTGATAATGTAAATTTTATTCAAAAAAATAAATTATTAGATGAATCACTAATTTTTGATTTTGAATTTAATTTTATAAATTATAATGAATATCCTTTAACAACTTTTAAAAGAATTAATGAACAAATAATATTTTTTAATGTTTGTTTAAGAGGTAACTTTGAAAAAAGATTATATGAAATAAATACAACTAATGGTTTAATAATATTAACACCCATTAATGATAATTTATATCAGATTATTTGGAATAATGCCTCAATTCAAACAAAAGAAAGGTCTATAGAGTCAAAAAGTTTCTTTCTAGATAATTTAACGACTCTACTACCTAATTATTTAATAATTGATCAAATTATTGGCGATATTAACTTTTTTAATGCTTGTAATATTAACTCAACCTATATAATTAAAAATAGGTCAATTTATTTTAATGAAAATAAACTCAAATCAAATACATTACTTAATTTTGAATTTGATAATTTTATTATAAATATCCTACAATTTTTAAAA
>CACNWD010000014.1 GCA_902624085.1 uncultured Prochlorococcus sp. | reverse complement strand
AATTATGCTTTTGAGCAAATTACCACCATCCAAAGTGCCAACTGGTATTAAATTAAATATTCCAAGAAATAAATTTAAAACTCCAACTCTAGTAATTATATTTATGAAAATTTGCTCTTTAGTTTCACTAAGATTACTAATTAAAAATAAAAAGGTCGATGTAAGAAAACATAAGAAAGGTCTTACAAGAGATATTTTTATATTACCTAATGCATTTTGACAATATTCTTCTATTTGCAAAACTGCGCCAAGGAAAAAGAAGGTAATATTTTTAATTTTAACTCCTTCACTAATACAAATATATGCATGAAAAATCTGATGGAATATTATTGAGCATAATAAAAGAAGTGATGTGAAGAAACCTATTATCCAAGCCTCTTGCTTGTTGAATATATCACTTGATGTTAAATTAATTTGATCACTTATACTCCATGAAAATAAGAAAAGGAGAATGATCCAATAAGGATGAATTTTAAAAGGCACTCCCCATATTTTTAAAATTTGCCAGCCTCTCAAAAATAAACTCCGTTACAGTAATTAATAAGTTCATTCTACCCATTAAAAAAAATTATAATTTAAAAATGTTGGAAGCTAAAACTCTTGTAAAAATTTGCGGTATAACTTCTGTTGATCAAGCACTCCAGATTGCTAAGCTAGGTGCTGATGCAATAGGAGTAATTTCAGTAAAAGAATCGCCCAGATATGTCTCGCCTCAGAAAAAAAAAGATATTTTTAGAAATCTTAAGAAAAATTTCCCACATGTAAAAAGAGTTTCTGTAGTAAAAAATATACCTCTAGAGTTGATTTCCATAAATTCTTTTGAATTTGAGAATGTCATACAGCTTCATGGAGATGAAGATCTTTCATATTCCAAAAAACTTCGTAGGGAATTACCTCAAATTGAACTATGGAAAGCATTTAGGATAAAAGATAGAGAAAATATTAGAGAAATTGAACTTTTTTCTGATTTCATTGATACTATACTTTTAGATTCTTGGAACGAAAAAACATATGGAGGTTCAGGGATAAGAATAAATTCTAAATATCTAAAAGAATTAAATTTCAGCAAGCCTTGGCTACTCGCAGGTGGAATATCGATAGATTGGTTAAAACAAATTCTTATTGATATCAAACCAGATGGTATTGATGTCTCAAGTAGTATTGAAAGCTCCCCAGGGATAAAAGATTTAAATAAAACAAAGAAACTTTTAAATCTAATTAAAGGATAGTAGTTTATTTATAAAATTTTAAAACCAATACTAACTACAAGATAAACCACCAGGTTGATTTTTAACAAGTTCAAAGAATTCTTGTTTAAGACTAGGATCATGTCTGAAATCACCTCTCACAATAGAATTTATCATGCTTGTATTAGGCTCTTTAACACCTCGCCAACACATGCAATAATGTTTTGCTTTAACAAGAATTGCAAGACCTTTTGGTTCACATAAACGTTCAATTTCGTCAGCCAAAATCATAACTGCCTCCTCTTGTATATGTGGTCTTGAAAAGACCCAATCAGCAACTCGTGCAAATTTTGAGATACCAATAACCTTGTCACCTGGCTTAATTCCAATCCAACAATCTCCAATTATTGGGACCATATGATGTGAGCAAGCAGAACGTACACTTATAGGTCCAAGAGTGTATATTTCATCTAAATTTTTAGCATTTGGAAAGTCTGTAACAGTAGGTCTTTTATGATATCTACCTTTGAAGACTTCCTTTAGATACATCTTTGCAACTCTTTCTGCAGTCTCTTGTGAATTATGATCATTTTCAATATCAATAACTAAAGACTTTAATAAATCCCTTACTTTAGAGGCAACCTCTTTTTGCAAATGCTCTAATTCTCCAGGATTAATAAAATCTGAAATATTGTCATTTGCATGGAATCTCTTTTTTTGAAGTATTATTCTGTTTCTAATTACATCAGAAATTTTTTTATCTACTTCTTTTTTAATATTTTCACTTGGAGTGATAGTCATGAATAATTATTTAAATCTTGAAAAGTTATTAATACTTTATATATAAAAGTTTAAATGCACTAAGTAACTATATCACATTAGTGGGTTACTCAGAGTTGAATTACTAGCAACAAATTCCTCAAAATAATACTTTTAAAATACTTTAGAAAGCACCAGTAGCAGGCATAAGAATAATATCCTCAATCAGCTGAGATTGAGGTTGCTCAGCAATAAAAAGAATGGTTTCTGATACTCTATCGGAGGAGAGCATTGAATCTTTATTAAAATCTGAATTTACAAATTCAGAATCCCAAAGTGGCGTATTTACTGAACCCAAAGTGATAGTGGATGCTCTGATTGAATTTTTTCTTTCCTCCTCTCTTAAACATTTTGTGAAGCTTGCCAATGCAGCCTTTGATACACAATATGCTCCCCAATTTGGAAAAGCATTATTTGCAGCATGACTGCTAACATTGATAATCAAACCGCCTTTAGTTCTCATAAAAGGAACTACACATGAACATATTTGGAAAACGCTTGTAAGATTTACTTGAATTATTTCTTGCCACTTATCTAGCGGCATACTTACTAATTCCCCATTAAAGGCAAACCCAGCATTATTAATTACAACTGTTGGACATCCATAACTTTTAATACATTGATTTACGTATTGATCGACCTTATCAGATTGTGATAAATCAAATGCCAATATATTGATTTGTACACCGGTATTTGATAATTGATTTTTTAAATCTTGTAGTTTTTGTATATCTCTTCCTAACAAAATTAAATTCCAACCTGCTTTTGCAAAAGTCTGGGCAGTTGATCTTCCTATACCCTTTGTTGCTCCAGTAATAAGTGCTAGTTTCAATTTAAAAATAAAAAATTAATAATTTAATCTTGAATTTCTTCAAGATTAACAGATTCAATGAATTTTCCTAATACCCTGAATTTAGAGTATCTTTTCTCTAATAATTCTTCATTTGTCATTTTAAGTAATTCATCCAAATGCTTTTCTATTGAACTTTTAAGTGTTTCTCCTGCGTGAAGAGGAGCCCAATTATTACCACCTGCAGGTTCTGGTAAAACCTCATCAATAATTCCCAACTTTAATAAATCTTGACCAGTAATTTTTAAGGCTGAGGCTGCTTCTGGCGCCTTAGCAGCATCTCTCCATAAGATAGATGCACATGCTTCAGGGCTAGCAACTGTATAAACACTATGTTCAAACATTAGTAATCTATCTGCTACTCCTATACCCAATGCACCCCCAGAACCACCTTCTCCAATCACAGTAGCAATAATTGGAACCTTGAACCCAAACATCTCTCTTAAATTTCTAGCAATAGCTTCACCTTGCCCTTGTTCTTCTGCTGAAAGCCCCGCATAGGCTCCTGGAGTATCAATGAAAGTTAATATTGGCAAACTAAATCTATTTGCATGTTTCATTAACCTTAAAGCTTTTCTGTATCCTCCTGGTTTTGCCATTCCAAAATTTCTAATAACATTTTCTTTAGTATCTCGTCCTTTTTGATGACCTAATAGTAGTACCGATCTATTATTTATTGAGCCAATACCACCAATTAAAGCCATATCATCTCCACCATTTCTATCTCCATGTAATTCAATCCAATCTTCACAAAACATCTGTATAAAATCAAAAGTACTTGGTCTTTGAGGATGTCTTGCTACTTGAATCTTTTGGGATGGAGTAAGTGATCTAAAAATTTCTTCCCTTCTTCTCGTTGCAAGAGTCTCTAATTGAAGCAGTTGTTGACTAACATCAACTTCTGAGTCACGAGCCAATTCACGAATTTGTTCAATTTGTTTCTCTAACTCTACTAATGGTTTTTCAAAATCCAAAAGAAATCGTCTTGGCATAATAAACTATACAGGCAAAGGATTTGTATGCTTATCAAGTCCTATGGCGGAAAATCCATGTTTTTCTGAAGCAGCGCCAATAAACTCCATTTTCTCAAGTGTAATATTATTTCTACCCCAACTAAAATTAGTATGACATTTTTCAAATTCTAAAATCATGGCCTCTGCAAAACATGCAAACATTTCTCTTTGAGGATTTTCCATCTCAGCCAACTCCATCATATTCCAACCAATATCATTAAAAAACTTAACTATCCCTCCCTTTAGGATATGAATATCATTCCCTTTAAATTTTTCATCAAGATTCTTTGGATACCCTCCATCAATCATTAAACAAGGTCTTTTAAGCCTAGAAATATCAATTTCCATTGTTTTAGGCATACTAGCAACCCAAACAACAATATCAGCTAGTGGTAAAGCTTCATTTAAAGTTTTGATCTCTCCTCCATTCAACTCCTTTTGGAGTGCAATTAATGGTTCTTGCTGTCTTGCTACCATTAGCAATTCTCCTACACCTGTTTTTTTAGTAAGCCACCTACATACAGCGCTACCAATATCACCAGTAGCTCCAACAACTGCAACACTTGATTTTTTAATATCAATACCAACTTTTGGAGCATTAATTTCAAGTTGTCTGCAGATAACCCATGCCGTATGCGTATTACCTGTTGTAAATCTTTCCCATTCCAGAGAAGTATTTCTTATTTGTTTATGTTGTAGCAAATTAAAATTTTCAAAAATAATTGATGTAAAACCTCCTAATGCTGTAATGTTAATTCCTTTCTTTTGAGCTAACTCCATCGCATTCAGAACTTTTCTTCTCGCGGTCTTAAATCTAGAAAGCATCTCAGGTACAAAACATGAATCAATATATGAGCCCTCTATTGAAACTCCTACAGCACTCTTAACTTCCACATTTTCAACAAGTTGAGGTGGCGCCATGCACCATACATCCAAATCACCTTCTGCTATGTGATCAAAGCCTAAGATTGAAGCTTTTCTTTTTGCATCCGCAAAACTTGTGGAGTGGCCAATTAGCCCAAACATTGAGACTTTTTTTGAAATAAAACTTACGGTATGAACAATAGCATACAGCTATTTCTAAAGTGAATAAAATTATAAATAAAAATATTAAACAATTTTATTTATTTAAACAATTGCAGCCATAGCCATTCTTGCTATCTCTCTATTATCAAGACCCATTTCAAGTAAAGCATCTTGATAAGCGATCATAAACTCTTCCATAAGTTCTTCTTTATCCATCGATAAAATTGCCGCATCATCTGCAACTTGATCTAACATCTTTTTTATTAGAGGTAGATTTGCTTTATTAGCCGCTATTAATTCATTTTTGCAAGTATGTAAATTTTCTTTTAACCATTTCTCCCCATAATTCAAGTGCAAATATTCATCATTTACAACACCTTGAGTTATTTTTTTCGCAAATGGATCTGCAACTCTTATGTAAACATGATATGCAGAGATAGCAAAAGCCTCTATTAATATTGCTTGAATTAATAGACATGTTGTTAGGTTTTCATTCTCTAGAGCAGTTTGAAAATTTCCATGTAATTTAGAGAAAAATTCTTTAGCAAAAACCATATCAGCTTCAACACTCAAATTTTTACCACAAGCAATAAAACCTCTTTTATGTTTCAATTCCATTTTTGCGAGTTTTGTTAATTCCTCACTATCTTTAGGTAGAAGAGATGCGATAGAAATGTAATTATCATAAGCCTCTTGTTCTCCTTCGATAACAATCGCATTAATCCTGCTATAAGCGTCTTTGTAAGCATCAGTTGTAAAATCAGGTAAATTTCCTGAATTTTCATCAACTTGATGCTCTAAATTAGGTTTTTTATTTGATTCTAGAGTTTGCATGTTGGTAAAGCTTTTGTTCATTATGCAATGAGTTTACACAATTATAATGAAAATATGTAGATATCATGAAAATAGTTTCAATTTTGAAACCACTTCCAAAAACGAACAATAAATAATATTTTATTTGAACATTAGAAAACTATTCATTTGGCCAATCAGAAGACATCAAACTAAGAAACAATTTATACCAATGTTTTACTAATAGCTTTCTTAAGTCATTGCCTAGTTCTTCATTCGCCCCTCTACTATCACCGATTACGCCTGATTTACTTAAATCATTTGTCATCCAAGCGGTAGGTGAATCTCCTTCAAGACTCCATCCTTCTGGTATGTTTTGTGAAAATCCTTCAAAAGGTCGCTCAGCTCCAACAATTTCTGGTTTAATCGCCAACATCAAACTTGTTTCTGCTAAAGAGGCATGTAGACCATTCGCTATCTCATTCTTAGGTAAAAGATCACTTAAACCTTTAACTCCACTCCATATAAAACAAGGAAATATGTTTAGATCAGGAGCAATTTTCCTTAATTCTCTTGCTGCTGTATTCAAAAGCGATATTTGCCCACCATGCCCATTTAACAATATTAACCTTTTAAAACCCATTTCAGAAATTTGTTTGCCTATCTCGAGAATCATTGATGTTATAAGATCTGAGGATATTGATAAAGTGCCATCAAAGCTTAAATGTTCAGGAGAGAAACCAATATATTGAGTGGGTATTTTCAAGATTGGTAATTCCTCAGGCAATATTTTTAAAACATCATTTAAAATTTCATCAACAAAAATGCTATCTGTTGCTAATGGGAGATGAGGGCCATGTTGCTCAACGGCGCCAAACGGCCAAATGATGGTTGACCTTTTCCGTGCAGCAAAATCACTTATTTCTGTCCAAGATAAATATTCGTATTGATTACGTATTGATTTATGGTTCATTATTATAGATTTCTAAGGAATTACCTTAGAATGTGTAAAAATTTATCTAGTTTTATTTTACCTATGAAGGGAGTAAGTGATAATAATGCCCCAAAGAAGATTAAATCTAAGGGCAATCAAAACGAATTGAAGAAACCTTTGCAGCTTCTTCAATTAAATAAAAAACATATTAGTAATGATACATCTAAAGATTCTTCGAATAATGTGAAACCTTCTTGCAATAATGATGAATCGTATTCAATGCTACAAAAAGATTTTAAATTACAAAGCGAAAAATTAAATACAAATGTCTTAGAGAAAGAAACTCAATTTAACAATACTGAACAAACAAATCAAAGCCTTAATAATCTAGAAAAGCCAAATGTTCCAAGTGAGGAGAATAGAGTCTTCGAAGATGAAAGAATTGTTGATGAATACGACTTTGATGAAGATCAATTTTTAGCAGCACTTAATGAGAATGAGCCAATTGGTCTTACGGGAGAAACCATAGGGGGTAAAATAATTGCCCTTGAAAGTGATGGAGTTTATATAGATATTGGAGGGAAAGCTCCTGGTTATATGCCTAAAAAAGAATGTGGGCTAGGCGTAATCACAAACTTTAAAGAAAAATTTCCAATTGGCCTAGAAATGGAAGTATTGGTTATAAAAGAGCAAAATGCGGACGGGATGGTCACGGTAAGTGCGAGAGCATTAATTTTAAGAAAAAGCTGGGATAAAGTAAGTAAAATTTCTAGCAGCGGAGAATTAATAAATGTCTTAGTTAATGGCTTCAACAGGGGTGGATTAACTTGTGATATTGAAGGATTAAGAGGTTTTATTCCAAGATCGCAATTAGAAGACGGTGAAAATTATCAATCATTATTGAATAAAACTTTGAAAGTTGCTTTCCTTGAAGTAAATCCAGAATCAAAAAAACTAGTCCTATCAGAGAAGAAAGCTACAATATTACAGAGATTTGAAACGCTTAAGTTAGGTCAATTAATAGAAGGTAAAGTTCTTGCTGTGAAGCGTTACGGATTTTTCATTGATTTAGGTGGAACCAGTGGATTACTTCACCAATCATCACTAACAAAAGGTAATATAAGAGATTTGAGAGAAGTTTTTGTAGAGGGAGAGATTGTAAAAGCATTAATTACAGAAATTGATAGAGAAAAAGGGAGGATAGGCCTTGATACAGCCCTATTAGAAAATTCTCCAGGAGAATTATTAATAGAGAAAGAAAAAGTTATGAATGAAGCTAATGAGAGAGCTCAAAAGGCACAAACTCTTTTTCAAGGGAAAGATTAATAAAAATGATATATTCAAAAACAAATGGGTTTCAATTAGATCTAAAAAGTTCTGATTGGGAATTGGATTTCTATTCAAGACCAATTGTTGAAAAAAACGGAAAAAAAAGGTGGGAATTAATAATCTCATCAACAAAAAGTTTTGAATCACCAGAAATTTTCTATTGGAATAAGATTTGTCCTGCTAATAAGGTTAATTCTATTTGGCTGACAAGTGCCTTAAAAGAAGCAATTATTGAGGCGGAACAAAAAGGTTGGAGAAAACCTGAAAAAGTTAGATTCTGGAGATCTTCGATGAAATCGATAATAAAGAAATCTCTTGAAAATTTAGAGCTAGAGTCTTTAGTGAGTAGGAGAACATACACATTATTTGAAAGACTAAATTATCTGGAAAATGATATATATCCAAAAGAGAAGGGTTTTGTTAAAGGAGTATTAGCTCCTAACTTTACAGCTCAAATAGCAAATGAACCTAAACCTTTGCCTGAAGCTGTAAGAGGAGAATCATTAACATTCTCAGAGATATCAATCAGAGATTTAAGAACAGCACAATCTTGGCCTATAGAATTTGGAGATATTTTTCCTGTAGAAGAACATATTAAGGATGATCACCTTATTCCAGGTCTCAGACTTTTTAGTAAAGATAGGGCAATTGCTCTTGCCGCGTGGTTTAGTAGTCTTGAACCCGTAAAACTTCTTATCGATAAGGATAGACTTTTACTTGAAGCGCTTGAAAATGATAAATGGTTAGTTACTGATTTACCTCCTAATGAAGCCCAAGAATTACATAAGAAATTTATTTCTTCTAAATCAAATAGCTCTGGTTACCAATTCATTTCAATTCAATCTACACCATACATTGAAAAGTTTGCGGGCTTTTGGATGCTTAAAGACGTTGAATTAATAAGTTAAAAAAATAATTTGAATTATTATTATTTAACTCAAAATTATTTGAATTCAAAAATCAAATTCCAAAAAAACTTTACTTTTATAAATAATATCAAAATTAATTATTATGAATCTCCATTATTAAAAAGATATAACTTCATTCATGCTTATTTCACAAAGGAAAGTTCAAAAATCGATATAAATTCAAAAGGAGAAAAGTTAATAAAAAATATGAATAATAATTGTGTACTCAAGCAAATTCACAGTAATAATATCGCTTTTACAAGTGAATTTAATTCTCAGAGAATTATTAGTGCCGATGGATTAATTTGTGATAACAAAAATCAGAATTTATGGATCTATACTGCTGATTGCATGCCAATTTTATTTGCAGATAAATACCAACGAAGAATAGCCGCTATTCATTGCGGAAGAAAAGGATTAGAAAAAAATATAATTTCTAATGCGATTAAAAGTTTTGAGATTATGGGATCTTCAAGAAAAGATATTTTAGTTTCTATTGGACCATCAATATCAGGAGATAATTATTTATTAGATAAAAAAACTTTTTATAATTTTCTTTCGGCAAATAATGGATCCTTAAGTAAAGAGAATGAGAAGATAAAGCAGCTTAATAATCTAAACGATTATGAATCGATTCCTTTAGACATGAAGAAGTATGCATTTTCACAATTACTTATGGAAAATCTAGATCCAAATAACATTGAAATATCAAATAAATGTACTTATTCCCTTTCTAATGAATTTCATTCATGGAGAAGATCAAAAAACGACAAAAGGCAGTGGAGTGTGATCTGCTCATAAATTTAATTCATACAATTTTCTTTTGATGAGTTAAAAGTATTTAATAATTCAGTCATTTCAGTCTTATTATCAACTCTAAAAATCTTTGCCAATAACCTACTGCCATTAGATCCATATGGTTTTATTTTTACTTTTGTGCCTCTTGGAAAATTTCTTTTCAAAATCTCAGTAGCATTCTCCTTATCATTTTCGTTAATATCTATGCAATATAAACTTAAGTATAAAGATCTATTCTGATCACCTACTAAAATAGTGTTAACATCTTTGATTTGTAAAAGCTCTGCAGAACATGTATTAATAGGACAAATAATAAAAACCATAAAAATTAAAATCATCTGGAGAAGTTTTTTCAATCCATCAACATTTTTAACTTTAACTTTCAACAAATTTTAAAAATATATTATCATTTTCATTTATTCAATATGTTCACAATTAACATACCCAACCATTTGAGAATTACTCTTACCTGGTGGAACCATTGGATAACAATTTTCTCCTCTTCTGACACGTACATTTACTAGTACTGGTCCTTTAAACTCTAAGGCGGATTTTATTCCATCATTTAATTGATCTCTCTCTGTTATAAGGATACCTTTTACTCCAAATGCTTCAGCAAGTTTTAAAAAATCAGGTTCTCCACAACTCATGTCAGAGGCAGAATATCTTTCATCATAAAAACTTTCTTGCCATTGTCTGACCATTCCTTGCCATCGATTATTTACTATTATAATTTTTACGTTTAAACCATACTGAGATAATGTCCCTAATTCTTGTATATTCATTAAAATGCTTGCATCACCAGCGATACATATAACTTCAGATTTTGGGTAAGCAGCCTTTACACCCATAGCAGCAGGCAATCCAAAACCCATTGTGCCAAGGCCTGCACTACTAATCCATTTTCTGGGGCCATTTCTTAAATATTGAGCTGCCCACATTTGATGCTGGCCTACATCTGTTGTAACAAATGCATCAGGTGCACATTCTCTAAGTTTGATTAATACTTCCTGGGGATAAATTTCACCATCTTCAGGAGGAGTAAATAAGGGATGTTTATTCTTCCAAAATTTGATCTTATCTAACCAGATTGATGTTTTAAGTTCATAGGGATTTTGTTTTAAAACAAAATTAATTTTTGATAGTGCTTCTGAAACATCCGACACTATTGCTACATCTACGCGTCTGTTTTTATTTACTTCTGCTGGATCAATATCAATATGTATTACTTTTGCATTAGGTGCAAAAGTATCTAATTTTCCAGTTACCCTATCATCAAATCTTGCTCCAACCGCTATAAGGAGATCACATTCTGTGACAGCAAAGTTTGCGTATGCAGTTCCATGCATACCCAACATTCCTACAGATAAGTCATCTCTTTCATCAAATATACCTTTACCCATTAAAGTTGTTGTAACAGGAATTTGACAATCTCTTGATAAAGTTTGCAGTTGTTTATGAGCTCCTGAAGCGACAGCTCCCCCTCCTACATAAAGCAATGGTTTTTGGGAATTCTTAATTAATTCAACTGCTTTATTAACATCATCTTCATTGATTTCCCCTAACCTTTTAAAGCCCTTTGGTATCGTTTCACAAGGTAAAACTGTTTTATAATTGAAAAATTCTTGCCCAACATCCTTAGGGATATCAATTAAGACAGGGCCTGGCCTGCCTGATGCAGCAACAAAGAATGCTTGGGAAACAACCCTTGCTATATCAGTAGGATTCCTTATAACCCATGAATGTTTTACTATTGGCAAAGTAATACCAAATATATCAGTTTCTTGAAAAGCATCGGTTCCGATTGCAGGTCTTGGAACTTGACCTGTAACAACAACAAGTGGAACAGAATCCATTTGAGCAGTAGCGATACCAGTTACAAGATTTGTAGCCCCTGGTCCAGATGTTCCGAAACAGACACCTACTTTACCTGTTGCCCTAGCATATCCATCTGCGGCATGAGATCCACCTTGTTCATGTCTTACCATATAGTGTTTTAACCATCCTTCTTTCTCTGCTTTGTGGACGGCATCATATATAGGGAGTATTGCTCCTCCGGGATAACCAAAAATAACTTTTACACCATGTATTCTTAGTGAATCCATTAGTGCCTCAGCACCAGTTATCCACTTAGGATTTTCATCATCTGAATTATCTTTTTGTATCGGTGTAGAAGCTAGTGTCAATGAAGTAGATAAATCTATTTAAATAGTAGGCTTATTTTTCAAATTTTGCCTAGTATTTAAAGTTAATGTCAAGAATTTAGCTAAATTATTAGAGACCGAATATAAAAAAGTAAGTTAAAGTATCCCTAGTTTATGTAATGGACCTGCTCCAGAAATAATTTCTATAAAAAGAATTATAAATATTACCATCGCTACCCTACCATTCCAAACCTCAGAACTATTATTCCAGCCCCATTGCCATTTTTCTTGAGGATAAAGTTTTACCTTAGCTGGCAATTCAGATGCTTGATCTAAATTTACTATTGGTTCTTCTAAGCATGAAATAACTAAATCTTTTAAACCATTTATAAATGTAGAATTAATGTTTAACGCTTTAACTCTTCTAAAATTTTTAATCCCCGCACTCTCAGCTAATTCTTTATACTCAATATCAATTTCTTGAAGTGTCTCAATATGTTCTCCAACAAAACTAATGGGAACTACAATTAAATCTTCTATTTTTATTCGTCCAAGATCCTCCAAGACGTCTTCGGTGTATGGTTTTAACCACTCTTCAGGGCCAACTCTACTTTGATAAGAAAGTGTAAAGGGATTACTAAAATTTAAATGTTTTTCAAGTTCTTTCACAATTAAATTTGAACAATCTTCAATTTGTTTCTTATACGGATCACCTGCTTCCTCAACATAACTTTTCGGTACACCATGTGCAGTAAAAAAGACATGTGCCCCAGGGGGATTTTCACAAAGAAGGATTTGCTCCGAAATTAATTCAACCATGGCTTTTATATAACCAGACTGATTAAACCAACTCCTAATACATCTTATTGGGATTTTCTTAAATTCTGTATCATTATCTCTTAACTTTTTTAGTTCTCTAAAACTTGATCCACTTGTACTTATTGAAAAATGGGGATATAAGGGGAGGACCACAACCTGATCTATGCCATCAGCTTTAATATCAGCTATTGCAGATTCAGTAAAAGGGTGCCAATATCTCATGGCTATATAAGTTGTTGCATCAAGTCCACTTTCTCTTAATTTACTCTGTAATTCTCTAGCTTGTTGTTCAGTAATTCTCCTTAAAGGCGACCCGCCCCCAATTGATAAATATGCTTCTTGTGATTTTGTACTCCGCAAAGTACTAATTAACCATGCGAGTGGTTTCTGAAAGAATGGGATTGGTAATCTTATTATTTCTGGATCCGAAAACAAATTATATAAAAAAGGACCTACATCTTTAATTCGTTCAGGGCCTCCTAGATTCATTAATAGGACACCAACTTTTTCCATTTAACTTTTAAAGAGATTGAAAAAAGACATTTAAAACGTCATTATTAAAATAATTATATAGCCATAATGAATATAATTCACGAAATTAATGATATAAACAGAAAGTTTCAAATAAAAGGAAGTAAGTTAAAAATAGAAAAAAGGGGTGGCAAACTTAATATAAGAGGATCTTTACCCTTAAAAGAAAATAAAAATATTCAAAAGGTGCAACGTATATCTTTAGGAATTGATGCAGACACTGATGGTTTAGAGGAAGCAAAAAAAAAGTTACAACTCATAAATTTACAACTAGAACTAGATCAATTTGAATGGAGGGACTGGATCACTTCATCAATTCGGGAGAATAATAAAACATACGAATTTTTTATCAAAGAAATAAGTGAATTTGAAAAAAATTTTTTTAAAGGATATAGAAATGATCATTTAAACAGTTCAAGAAAATCAACTTGGAATAGTTCTTATAAACCTTATATCAAAAGAATGATTAATATCTATAAAAAAAATGATAATAAAGATATTAATCATATATTCCTCAGTACATTGAAATCTTATCAAGAAGGGTCAAGAAGTAGAAAACAATGCGGAACATCTTTAAACGTATTTGCAGATTTTTTAAAACTTAGTCTCCCTTCAGAATGGAAATCTTTGTCAAGAGGATACGGCATGAAAAAAGCCAGTTTTCGTAATTTACCAAATGATAATTTAATTGAAGAATTATGGAGAAATATTCCAAATAAATCATGGCAATATGTATTTGGTCTAATGGCCACTTATGGATTAAGAAATCATGAAGTGTTTTTCTGTGATTTAAGTGCACTACAAAATAATGGAGATAAGATTCTTAGAGTTTTACCAACCACCAAAACAGGTGAGCATCAGGTATGGCCTTTTCATCCAAAATGGGTTGACTTATTTGAATTAAACTCTTTAGGAAATGATCCTTCTCTTTTACCAAAAATTAATAGAGATTTAAGCCAAACAACTCTCCAAAATATAGGTAAAAGGATTACTGATCAATTCAATAGGTATAGGATGAAGATAAGACCTTATGACCTTCGTCACGCTTGGGCCGTAAGAACTATTTTCTACGATTTGCCAGATACCGTTGCTGCAAGAATGATGGGCCACTCTGTAAGTTTGCACAATCAAACTTACCATCATTGGATAACAAAAAGAGATCAGCAAAAAGCTGTGAATAATGCATTATTAAAATTTGCCGAGAAGGACTAAATTCATGTTAAAAATAAAATGAGCTTTTAATTCTTGCTATGGTCGATAAATTTCAAAAAGATCTAAATAATATAAATCATTTAGACAAGGAAGCTACTAGATTAGGGATGGGAGGCAATTTATCTCCAGAAGTGGATGACAACCTTTATAAAGAAAGAATGCAAAAAAGAAAAGAAATTCAGGTTGAAAGGGTAAAAGAGAGAAATTTGGAAAAAGGTCTGGTTATCGTCTTTACAGGAAATGGGAAAGGAAAAACCACTGCTGCTCTTGGTATGGGCCTAAGAGCATTAGGACATGGTTATAAAATTGCAATAATTCAATTCATAAAAGGAGCCTGGACAACTGGTGAAAAAAAAGCATTTGAGAAATTTTCCAATAATATCGTATGGAGATCATTAGGGGCTGGCTTTACATGGGAGACTCAAAATAGAAATAAAGATCAATTTTTCGTCAATAAGGCATGGGAAATAGCTAAAGAGTATATTAAAAATGAATCCTATAAAATAGTAATTCTTGATGAAATAAATATTGCAATAAAGTTAGGTTATATCAATACAGAAGAAATTATTTTATTTTTAAAAGACTTGAATATGAATAAAAATTTATGTCACGTAATTTTAACTGGACGGGGAGCATCTAAAGAGATCATAGAATTTGCAGATTTAGTTACTGAAATGAAATTAATAAAACATCCTTTTAGAGAACAAGGTATAAAAGCCCAAGAATGTGTTGAATATTGAAATAATTTTTACCAAATTTTATTTTTTATTTAATTAGCTAACTATTTAATTTTTTAACAGATTATTTCTCTATTAAAGTTTTTTATTCAATCAAATATTAATTTAGAAATGTTTAAAGACGCAAGTAAAAAAGATTTAAGATAGAAAAACTGCCTATTACTTGCTACTGTCATACAAGTATGAATATGGAATGACTTACAAAAGAATCCTTTTAAAACTAAGCGGTGAGGCTTTAATGGGGGAAAGACCCTATGGTATTGACCCTGCTATAGTTCAATCAATTGCTGAAGATGTATCTAAAGTAGTTTCGAATGATGTTCAATTAGCAATTGTTGTTGGGGGAGGTAATATTTTTCGAGGTTTAAAAGGATCGGCAGATGGAATGGATAGGGCCACAGCAGATTATGTCGGAATGCTAGCCACAGTTATGAATGCAATATCTCTTCAAGATGGACTTGAAAGAGCTGGTGTAGAAACAAGAGTACAGACTGCCATAGAGATGCAAGAGATTGCAGAACCCTATATAAGAAGAAGAGCGATTAGACATCTTGAGAAAGGGAGAGTTGTTGTATTTGGGGGTGGTTGCGGTAATCCATTTTTTACGACAGATACAACTGCTGCATTACGAGCAGCCGAGATAAATGCAGAAGCCGTGATGAAAGCGACCAAAGTTGATGGGGTTTATGATAAAGATCCAAATATTTTTGATGACGCGAAAAAATATACGACTCTTACTTATCAACAAGTTCTAAGTGATGAAATTGCTGTAATGGATAGCACGGCTATAGCACTTTGCAAAGATAACAATATTCCAATTGTAGTTTTTGATATTTTTAAGAGAGGTAATATTTCAAAGGCCGTTACGGGAGAACCAATAGGTTCACTAATCAATTAATTCAATCTTAAATAAAATTATGAATGAAAACGAAATCAAATTAAACATGAATAAAAGTATTGAAGCGACTCAAAGAAGTTTCAATACTATTCGTACAGGCCGAGCCAATGCATCTTTATTAGATAGAATTAGTCTTGACTATTACGATGTAGAAACCCCATTAAAGTCTTTAGCTTCTATAACAACTCAAGATTCTCAAACAATTTCCATACAACCTTTTGACATATCCTGTCTACCAGCAATTGAAAAAGCGATTTCAATAAGTGACCTGGGTATGACGCCAAACAATGATGGGAAAGCAATAAGAATTAATGTACCTCCTTTGACCGAAGAAAGAAGAAAAGAATTTTGCAAACTTGCCTCAAAGTATGCTGAAGAAGGCAAGGTCGCTCTAAGGAATATTAGACGAGAAGCTATTGATAAAGAAAAAAAAGAGGAAAAAGATGGCTCAATTTCACTTGATGAATCCAGAGATAACCAACAAAAAATACAAAAGATAACAGATCAATTCATAGCAATAATTGAAAGTAAACTTGCAGAGAAAGAAAAAGAGATTTTAAAAGTTTGAAATTATTTGATGTGATTATTATTGGAGGTGGATTATCTGGTTCATCTACCGCTGTTCATTTATCAAATAAGGGATATTCAGTTTTAGTTATTGAAAAATCAAATCATAAAAGCATAATTCCTTGTGCTGGTGGAATGGCTGCAAAAATGAGAACCTTTTTGCCGATTGATATCAAAAAAGCTATAGAAACTGAAGTTAAGAGAGTTCACTTTACTTATGAATCAAAAGACAAAGTGATTGCAGAACTGACAGGAAAGTCTCCATTTGTGATTGTTAAACGAGAAGTATTAGATAATTTATTAATCGAAAAGGCTATAAGTCAAGGAACTTTTTTTATCAATTCTGTCAAAGTAAAAAGCCTAGAGAAGAATAATGATAGTTGGACAATTAAATGTAATAATGAAAATTCTTATGAATCAAAATTTTTAGTCATTGCAGATGGATCAGAATCCAAATGGTCAACTTTTCTTAAACTTGGTCCTAAACGTCCCCGATACGCTCAGACTGCTGCGATAAGATTAAACGGATTAGGAAACTTATCAAAGAATTCAGTTAGATTCGATTTCGGCTCTATAAAATATGGATTTTCCTGGGCGTTTCCTTTAAAACAATCTACAAACATAGGTATAGGCACATTTATTGGTAATTACAAAATAGATAATAAAGAATTAAGCAAAAATGTTATAAATTATTTTGGATTTAATATAGATGATTATGAAATTATTTATAAGAGATTAAGGATTTGGAACGGTTTTTATAATCTTCATATTGACAGAGCTCTAGTTATTGGAGATGCTGCATCACTATGTGACCCTTTCTTAGCAGAGGGAATAAGGCCCTCATTATTAAGTAGTTTTTATGCCGCAGAATCAATCAATCAATGCCTATTAAATAATGATCAAGATTTATCTAATTATTCCAAAATTATGCAACTTAAGTGGAGTAAATCTATGGCATGGGGAAAAAGAATTGCTGAAGTTTTCTATAGATTTCCACAAACTGGATATAGATTAGGTGTCAAACGTAAAACGGCTCCAAAAAGGATAGCTCAGATATTATCTGGTGAAATGAGTTATTCTGATATAGCCCAAAGGGTAATAAAAAGATTGCTCTTTCAATAATCCTAAAATTTATAATAATAATAATTAAAACTACATTTTTATTAACTTTTCATTAGATATTTCAGTATATCTATTTATCAGTAAATCCTCTAACTCTTCAATTGCCTTACTAAAACCAGTAATACCTTCACTCAATTTTTCGCTAGCCATTTGATCCTCAAGCATATTTAATCTAAAATCTCTTTCTTCAAAGACATAATCTGGAGAATTCCCCGAGATAAAATCTTTATCTAATTTCTTGGTCAACTTTTCATTTTGATTATTTAGTTCTTCGAGCAATTTAGGAGAGATAGTGAGCAAGTCACACCCAGCCAATTCTTTTATCTCTTCAATATTCCTAAAACTTGCTCCCATTACTTCAGTTGTGACTCCTTTTTCCTTAAAATAATTAAATATCTTAGTAACTGAAATAACTCCTGGATCTTCGCTTCCAGAAAATGACATTTTGCCAGTTTTTGCCTTATGCCAATCTAAAATCCTGCCAACAAACGGAGAGATAAGTGTTACGTTTGCATTTGCACATGCGACTGCCTGGCAAAAATTGAAAAGCAAAGTCAGATTACACTTTATTCCCTTGCTCTCTAGTATTTCTGCTGCCTTAATACCTTCCCATGTCGAAGCAATCTTAATTAAAATCCTACTTTTATCAATCCCATAGTTTTTATATTGATTAATAATTTTAATGGCTTTTGATACGGTGGCATCAGTATCAAAACTTAATCTGGCATCAACCTCTGTAGATACTCTCCCAGATATAATTCCTAAAATCTCTTTTCCAAAGAGAACGGATACTTGATCAATAGCTTCTTTAATAAACCTTTTTTGATCACATTCTCTTGGAAATAATTTTTTAGACGTTTCCAAAGCTTCATCTATTAATTTTAAATAGCTTGGATTTTTTGCTGCCGCTAATATCAGAGAGGGATTAGTTGTTGCATCTCTTGGTTTAAATTTTTTAATAGCATCTATATCACCTGTATCTGCGACTACAATAGTCATTGATGATAATTGTTCTAATACTGATTTCATTGACATAACCTTTATTTATTTTTAACTTAGCTCTTTATCAAATTGAAATCACCCTTAAAATTGTTTTTTTAACTAAAAAATCACTTAATTTAAAGGTTTATTAACAATTAATGAATTCTCTTTCCCAGAGGGAGGTAGTTTATTTAGAACTATTAGGCTATCAATAATTTCTTTTGCGACAGGAACTGCAACTGTTGATCCATAAGCATAAGGTTTGTTAGGTTCATCAATTAATACAAAAACGAGATACTTCGGATTATCAACTGGTAATATCGCAACAAAACTACAAGCTTTCTTTTCAGAATAAATTCCATTAATGGCTTTTTGAGAAGTTCCAGTTTTCCCTCCAATTCTATAGCCATCTATCTTGGCTCCAGCTCCACTTCCTTCCTCGACAACTGTTTCCATCCAATTGACAATTATTTTAGAAACTTCATCAGAAAAAAATTTATTTTTTTTGAGATTTTTACTATTAACTTGAAAATTAAACGTAACATGTGGAAATACTTCATAGCCGCCATTTGCTATGACAGCATGTAGTTGAGCTAATTTGATTGGTGAGATAGAAAATCCTTGTCCAAAAGATGCAACAGCTTGTTCAATAGGCTGGTTAATAAAAATTTCTTTTGATTTTAATTGTCCTGGTGTAGATTCAAATAAATCAGTTTTTAAATTTTTATCTAAACCAAGTTTTTTAAACCAGTTCCAATGAGTTATCGGTTTTAAATTCTGCATAATTCTTACCATCGCGACATTACTAGAGACTTGAAGTACTTTTGGATAACTTATATATCCATTCCCTTTCTTATTCCAATTAGATAATGACCATCCCCCAACATATATGTTTCCATTATCTTCAACAAAACCATTTTTTTTAATTACTTTCTCTTCCAAAGCTAAAGCAAGATTTATAGGTTTAAACGTTGAACCTGGCTCAAATAAATCTTGTAAATACCATCCTTTGAATACTTCCTGATCATATTCCCAATATTTATGTGGATCATAAGAAGGATTAGAAACCAAAGACAATATTTCACCATTATTAACGTTCATAACAAGTGCCAAACCTTTTTTCGCGTCCCATTTTTTAACTTGCTTAGAAAGTATATTAGAGGCGACCTTTTGTAATCTTGAATCTAATGTTAAAACAATTTTCTTATCATCATTTATGAAATCATTAGGCCCTGAATTATCAGGCAAGGGGGTACCATCGGCACCTTTTTTTAAAAGATTACTTTTTCTTATAAACTGAATTTCATTTTCTAAATATAACTCTAAGCCAGAAGAACCTTGCCTGTCATAATTAACAAAACCTATTATGTTTGAAAAAAGATTTCCTTGAGGATAAACTCTTTTTGAATAATTTTCTAAATCTATTCCGCTTATATGCAATTTTCTTATATTTTCAGCATCCTCTTCATTTAAATTATCCAATAATTTAACTCCCTCTTTATTATTTTTAAATTTTTCTAAAAGTATTTTTTCCTCAATATTCAACACATTTGATATTTTACTTATGACCTCCTTAACAGTTCTTATTCTTTTTGATTCGTCACCTGGAAAATTAAAATATCTTGGATGTGCCCATAAATTATATAAAGGTTTATCAAAAGCGATCAATCTATTATTTCTATCCACGATAGTTCTTCTCTGCTTTAAGACATTAGTTTTTTTTACTTGAATAGCGATTGCTTTATTTTTTAAAGTTGAAGCATTGAAGACCTGAAGGTTAATTAACCTAGATAACAAACCAACTATCAAAATTAGAGAGGTAATATAAGTAATCTTAAATCGATTTGAACTAAGAGGTCTCAGGTTAATAATCTTTTTTATTCTTTTTTTCATTTATTTTTAGATTTAATATCCTCTCTGATAGCTACCATCATCAAAACCTTTAATCATTTTTTTAGCTACTAAAGATAGAAGATTTGTTGTTTTCTTTCTCTTTATTTTTGATAAATAAATTAGATCATCTGGGTTGGTTTTCTTTATATTATTTTGATGTTCAATTTCATTAAGAAGGTATTGTTCAGTTTTAGAAATATAATCGATAATATTATTATTTTTATTCCTTATTTCTATCATACTTGAATAAAATATTGTCCATTTCCTTTGACTATTAAGAGAAATAAAAGATAAAAACAAAATTAAAATAATAATTGAAAGGTTAAAACGATCGATTATTTTGCAATATATCCTCGTATTAATGAACATTTTCAATTTATTAATTTAATCGAAATGTTTAAATAATATAAAAATGAAAAATTCATAATTAGATATTCTTAAAAAAACTTATAAGTTAAGTAAACACTTATTAAATTTTTTTGCAAGTTTATGCAAAAAATATATTAAGTTCTTAATAAAAATAGATTAAGAAATGTTAGTCCATTCCAAAAAGAATGCATAACAATTGATGAAGATAATCTACCTGAAATTAATCTTGTAGTAGCCAATCCTATCCCAAGAACAAATAATGGAGGGAATTCATTTAAGCTAAGATGGGCCAATGCAAAAACAAATGAGGATATTAAAATACCAATTATTTTGCCGCAATCTCTTGCCAAGACAGGAAGTAAAACCCCCCTAAAAATAATTTCTTCAAATAATGGTGCGATAATAGTAGTAGTTAAAAAAAGCAATATAAATGCATAATAATTATTATTATTTAGAACTATTTCTAATAAAGGGTTACTTCCAGCTTGATTCTTTACGATCAAATCCATTATTAATGATGTTAATAGAACGAAGGGTATTATCATAATCCAACCTTTAAATCCTTGATAAATGGATTCTTTTATAGGCTTAATTTTGAATTGGAAATAATCTTTTTTGAGACTAAATTGTTTATCAATAATCTTTATTTGTCTATAAATAATATATAGGGGGGGGATAGCCATAAATAAATATCCAAAAAATATTCTCAAAGACTGAGAAATCTCATATGTAAGATTTTTTGAAAAAAGATCAACTAAGGTTATTGATATTAATGGAGAGATAACTTCACCAAGTACAACAAAACCACCTGATACTAATAGAATCATATCTAAAATATCAAGATTTAAAGGTTCATAATCTCCCCAATTTATAGCTTTTGATTTTAGCAGCTTCCATATTGATTTCAAGACTAAAATTGAACCAGCAAATATTGATACTAACGGGATTATTCTAATAATTATTAATTTCAAAAACATAAAATTAGCCAAGCTCTTAGTAATTATTTTGTCCTTATTAAGATTAAATTTATCGCTGAATAAATTTAATAAGTACTTATCATTTTTTAGGTCATTGATAATTTCATTTGAGGGTTTATATGATTTATCTAAGAAAGATTTATAGATACTTTGAGATAAATTAATATAAATTGGCTTTTGAAATTTATTGAAATAAGATTCATCAATTTGTTTATCTGGATACTGTAAAATTAGCCAAATTATTTTGCTCCTTTCAGTTAACTCTGTAAATGATATTTTTTTTAGAGAGCTTTCCATTTCCTCCCTATATGAATTTGGGAAAAAATTTTTTAAATTTTCTGGAACTGCTGGCATCGCTAGTTCAGCTATTTCAATTTCTTTTTGAGAGATATCAAATGAGACAGAGGGTCTTTGTAAGCTTTCTTTAAGTCCTTGTTGCCATACAAAAAAAGTAATTATTAAAGATACGATAGCTAATAATATTTTTATAAACGAGTTCTTTTTACGCATACATTTAATTTAAATTTTTTTTATTTATGGCTCATCATACTTAATTTAATCATGCCATGAGATGATTAGATTTAGTTATAAATAATTAGATTAATGTCAATGCGTTTATTTTTAGTTAGACATGGTTTGAGTAGTTTTAATAAAAAAGGGTTAATCCAAGGAAGAATTGATGAATCTTATCTGACAGATGAAGGTTACGAGCAAGCAAAGTCAACTGGAAATTTTTTGAATGAAATAAAATTTGATCAAATATATTCTTCTCCTCTACAAAGAGCAGCAGAAACTGCTAGAGAAATAGAAAAATGTTTCAAAGAAAATTTTAATATTTATTACGATAAAAATTTACTTGAAGTTGACCTTCATAAATGGTCTGGATTAACAAGTAAAGACATTAAAAGCAAATATAAAGATTCTTATTTAATTTGGAAAAATGATCCCGAAAAATTAGAACTAAAAAATAAAGATAATATAACTTATAAACCTATTCAAAATTTATATGAGCAAGCAAGAGTATTTATTCAAAATTTGCAAGAAGAAAATAAAAGTAGCAATAATAAAAATATTTTAATAATTGCTCATAACGCAATTTTACGCTGTTTAATTCTTTACTTATTAAATAAACCAAATCAAGGTTTTAGGAAAATAAGGCTTGATAATGCATCAATTTCAATCATTAAAATTTCCACATCACAAACTTCTTTTAATTCTCAAATTGAGTGTCTCAATCAAACTTCCCATTTAAATCAGAAGATACCAAAGAAAATTGGAAATTCAAGAATAATACTTATTCGTCATGGAGAAACCAATTGGAATAAAGAAGGTAGATTCCAAGGTCAAATTGATATCCCCCTTAATGATAAAGGTAAAGAACAAGCATCTAAAGCATCTAAATATCTAGAAGAGATCGAATTTACAAAAGCATTCTCAAGCTCAATGAATAGACCTTATGAAACAGCTAAAATAATTCTTAAAAATAATAATATCCAAATAGAAAAGATCGAAAGTTTGGTAGAAATAAGCCATGGATTATGGGAAGGAAAATTAGAGGATGAAATTAAACAAACATGGCCAGAAATGCTTAGGGACTGGCATGAAAAACCCGAGTCTGTAACTATGCCGGAAGGAGAATCAATTAAACAAGTTTATGATAGAGCTATTTCTGCATGGAATAACATTTGTAACTCACAAAAGGAAAATGATACAACTTTATTAGTGGCTCACGATGCAGTAAACAAAACGTTACTTTGTCACATTTTAGGTTTAAGCTATTCAAATATATGGATGATAAAACAAGGAAATGGAGGAATTACTGTTATAGATATTTTTAAGAATAAAAATCATGTTTTAAGCTCTTTAAATATAACAAACCATTTAGGTCAAATTATAGATTCAACTGCTTCAGGAGCTCTTTAAATTTCAAGAATAAGAATAAAAATTAAAATTAAAATATGATTTAAAAAAATCCTGATGTCCTAATAGGCCAAAATCTAAAATAGGCTTTCCCTATGATTTCATCTTTGTGCAAAAATTTACCACCAGGCCAGTATCTCCCATCCCAGCTATTTTCTCGATTATCTCCTAGTACCAAATAATGATCTTTAGGTACTTTTAAATCACTAAATCGGCCACATTGATTAAATAATGATTCACCACATTTTTTTATTAAGTATGGTTCATTTAGCTTGTTTTGATTTATGGTTACTTCTCCCAATTGATTAACGCTTACCACTTCTCCAGATAGTGCAACAATTCTTTTTATATATGCATCACATGCACGATCTCCCAACCCAGGGATAATAGCCATAGGAGGCAAACTCATGAAAAAACAATATGATTTCTTTGGCAATGGTTTATCCCTTAATTCGAGTAACTTTTTATCAAATGAGAAAGGTGAATTAAATACCACTATATCTCCCCTTTTTAGTTCTCTATTCTTAAAAGAGAATTTTTCTATTAAAATTCGATCGTTAATTTGTAACTCAGGTAACATAGATCCTGAGGGAATATATCTAGGTTCAAGAATAAACGTTCTACATGAAGAAATTAAAAAAGTAATAAATAAAAGTGGTAACCATTCATTAACTATTTCCATCTTTGGCCCTTTTAAAAAAGATTTGAGATCTTTCAAAAAAAATGTTTTCAATTTGAAATTACTTATTTTCAAAATATTTTTGATAAAATTACTTAAAATAATAACTCCTAAAAAATAAATACAAAAAATATAATTGTTTTATTATTTCAAATAGTTGTTTTAGTTTTTTTTAAAACTTTAAAAGTTTTCCTTTTATTCGGAGTGCATTTTTTAATTATTTGCTCAACAACATCATAATCTCTCCAACCATCTATTTGAACCGTTCTTCCTTCAAGGCCTTTACTCGTTCTAAAAAATTCAGCGACATCCTCTAATTGACTTGCTGCAATCTGTTGAATACTAACGATATTATTTTGCCTTCCATTAGCTATTGGAACACATAACAATTTACCATCATATTCGCCACAATCATGCATATCTAATACCCCTATGGGCCTAGCTTTTATTAAACAGCCTGCAAATGTTGGCTCTTCCATGATTATCATTGCGTCAAGAGGTGCACCATCATCAGCCAATGTATTAGGAATAAAACCATAATCGAATGGGTATCTAACAGAAGAATGTAATATCCTATCTAATGCCATAATTCCCGCTTCTGAACAATATTCATATTTATTTCTACTACCAGCAGGTATTTCCACAATTAGATTAACAATTCCTTTCTTTGGAGATGGAGGAATTGAACTAATATCCATCTTTATTCACCATTTCATCATAAAGACCTGTTCTTTGAGGGAACGGTCTTTCAAAAAAAACACTAATAGCTGGTAAAAACAAAGTCATGACAGCAAGTATAAAACCAATTAAGGTAGAATATGCATCCTTAATACTTAAAGGATCATCATCATCTTTTCCAAATTCATCTCTATTAGAAATAAATAGAGATTCATCTTTAGAAATATTGTTGGCAAACTGCTTTGGATTGATATCCATTAAGAGTTTATTTTTTTAATTAATAAAGTTAAGGTTACTTCTTAACATTTGTATTTTACAATCAAGGTGACAATAAATCAAAAATCTATTAAATAAGATTATTTTTTTTCAAGGAGATCTTTTATTACCTTTAATTCTTGAAGTATTTGTAACAGAACATTTTGTGTCGCAGAAGAAGGAGAATTTAGAACTTCAACAGTTACCTCTTTTATTCTAAGAATATCTTTTGCAAATCTTGCTATTTCATTTGGATGAAACATTAAAGGATCTTTTTGATCACTTCTATATTCAGGATTTAGTTTTCTTGGATTAAAATTTGGATTTAAATTTCTAACATCAGTATTTGTATATCTATATACTGATGCTCTTGATCTATTAAGAAATTTTTGAACTTCATCAATACCTACCAACTCCTCAGAACTTGAAATATTCGATTCTATATTTTCCATAGCTTTCTTTAAAATTTAATTTAATATTAAAAATAAACTTTTTAAAAGTTTAATTTTGTTTTTGTTATTGGAAAAGTTAGCAGATTGGAAAGTACAATTCCATGTGCCTTTAGGGACTCAAGACACTTTAAAATTTTTTAAACCATAGATTGATAAAATTAATATACTTTCACAAATCTATTGATGCGCGTCACCTCTTTCCCACTGAAGACACTTCGTGATGCCCCCTCAGAAGCGGAAATAATTTCCCATAAATTATTATTACAGGGTGGCTATATTCGAAGGGTTAGCTCAGGAATTTACGCATATATGCCTTTGATGTTAAGAGTAATTGAGAAAATATCCGTAATCATAGATAAAGAACTTTCTAAAATTGGATGTTCAAAACTTCTATTACCTCAACTACATCCATGTGAATTGTGGGAAAAATCTGGTAGATGGGAAGGTTATACGGCTGGAGAAGGAATAATGTTTAATTTAAGAGATAGACAAGACAGGGCTTATGGTTTAGCTCCAACTCATGAGGAAGTTATTACAATTATTGCTTCTGAGATCATAAATTCTTATAAACAGCTGCCCGTTTGCTATTACCAAATCCAAACAAAATTCAGAGACGAAATACGCCCTAGATTTGGTCTTATGAGAGGGAGAGAATTTATAATGAAAGATGGATATTCCTTTCATTCAACTGAGAGTGATTTAAAAATTTTTTACAAGAAAATGGAAAAATCTTATGAAAATATTTTTAAAAATTGTGGATTAGAAACTATTGGAGTAGATGCAGATAGTGGAGCAATTGGAGGAGCCGCCTCCAAAGAGTTTATGGTTACAGCCAATTCAGGTGAAGATTCTATTTTATTCACGAAAAGCGGCTCTTATGCTGCAAATATAGAGAAGGCAGTCTCTATTCCTAAAGAAAGTAAGCCTATAAAAGAGTTTGAACAAACCTTAATTCAAACTCCTAATCAAAAAACTATTGAAGATATATGCAAATTTAATAATTTAGATGCAACTCAAATTGTAAAAGTTATACTTTATCTTGGTGAATTTGAAGATAATACTAAGTTACCAATTGCTGCTTGTATAAGGGGTGATCAATATATTAATGAAATAAAGATTTTCAATTTATTAAATAATATTTATGACTCAAAATTAATAAATTTATCAAAAATTGAAAATAAATCCTCTATTAACAAAAATCTATTCGGCATTCCTATGGGATATTTAGGACCAGATATAAGTGATGAAATTATTAACAAAAATTCTCTATGGGAAAAGCAATGGTTTAGAGTTGTTGATTATTCTGCTAGCAAACTCGAAAGTTTCATTAGTGGAGCAAATAAAATAAACGTTCATAGATATTTCAAATCCTGGAAATCTTTAGATAATACTTTTATTACCTCTGATATTAGAAACGCTCAAGAAGGAGACTTTATCTCTAAAGATAAAGAAGAAGCCTTAATCGAAAAGAAAGGTATTGAGATAGGTCATATATTTCAACTAGGTCAAAAATATAGTGAGAAATTAAATGCAAAATTTTCTAATAGTGATGGAGGATTAGAAAATCTTTGGATGGGTTGTTACGGTATTGGAGTAACAAGATTAGCTCAAGCAGCAATTGAGCAAAATCATGATAATGATGGCATCGTTTGGCCTATTCAAATCGCTCCATTTAATATTGTTTTAATTCCAACCAATTTTAAAGATCCCATACAAAAAAAATTATCAGAAGAGATTTATATTGAGTTTCAAAAAAATAATATTGATGTTTTAATTGATGATCGTGATGAACGTGCGGGTGTTAAATTTAAAGATGCTGATTTAATAGGTATTCCTTTCAGAATAATAATTGGTAGAGACGCAATCAATAATCAAGTAGAGTTTTCTTCTCGTTCTAAAAAGAGCAACATAAAGGTATCAATAAATAATATTTTAAAAATCTTTATCAATGAATCAAAATTAATGTACAATTGAAGTTGTATTTTGGAAAGGATCATTAAGGAGAAAAATTATGCTACAAAAAGAAATCAGTCTTTCGTTTAATAAATTTTTAATAAAAGCCTTCTCAATTTGCATAGCATTAGTTATTTATTTCGTTCTAACAATTTCTCCCTCTTACGCGGCTCAGTCAAATATGTCTGGAGATTATGCTAAAGATACTATTTCTGTAGTAAAAGCTTTAAAGGGAGCTATAGAGACTCCAAAAGATGCATCCAATAAAGATGAGGTAAGGGAAGACTCTTTATCATTAATTACAGACTATATATCCAGATATAGGAATAGAGGTTTGGTAAATAAAACGCAATCATTTACTACAATGCAAACTGCTTTAAATGCGATGGCTGGTCATTATAAAAATTTTTCAAGCAGGCCTCTGCCTGAAAAACTTAAAGAAAGACTAAATAAGGAATTATCTCTCGCAGAGAAAATGGTTCTTAGAGAAAGTTAATACAAATCATTTACTTTTTTCAATGAAAGCAATTTTTTTGCATATATTGAATATTGCTGTTAAAAAATTTTCTTTAAAAATTGGCTAATGTTGTTGTAATCGGTGCTCAATGGGGTGACGAAGGTAAAGGTAAAATAACCGATTTGCTAAGTCGCTCTGCTGATATAGTTGTACGCTATCAAGGTGGGGTAAATGCAGGACACACTATCGTAGTTGATAATAAAGTTTTAAAACTACACCTCATACCTTCAGGAATATTATATAAAAATACGACTTGCCTTATTGGTTCAGGAACAGTTGTAGATCCTAAAGTACTTTTAAAAGAAATTGACATGTTAAGAGAGAATGGTATAGATATTTCGGGATTAAAATTATCTTCAACTTCACATGTAACGATGCCTTACCATAGGTTGTTAGATGAGGCTATGGAAAAAGAGAGAGGTAATCATAAGATTGGAACCACCGGGAGAGGGATTGGGCCAACTTATGCTGATAAATCTCAAAGAAATGGAATTAGAGTTAGAGATTTACTTGATAAAAAAAGACTTAAAGATGTTCTACAAGTTCCATTAAAAGAGAAAAATGGACTTTTAGAGAAAATCTATAATATAAATCCCTTAAAAGAAGAAGAAATCATAGAAGAATATTTAGAGTTTGGGAATAAATTAGAGCCTCACGTTGTTGATTGCACCCGCACTATACATTCAGCCTCTGTTAACAAAAAAAATATTCTTTTTGAAGGAGCTCAAGGAACATTACTTGATTTAGATCATGGTACTTATCCTTATGTGACATCTTCTAATCCAATATCAGGAGGAGCATGCATAGGTGCTGGAGTTGGTCCTACCTTAATAGATCGCGTCATTGGTGTAGCCAAAGCATACACAACCAGAGTAGGAGAGGGTCCATTCCCTACTGAATTGCAAGGAAGCATAAATGATCAACTTTGTGACCGAGGTGGAGAGTTTGGAACTACTACTGGGAGGAGAAGAAGATGCGGCTGGTTTGATGGAATTATTGGAAAATATGCTGTACAAGTAAATGGTCTAGATTGTTTGGCAATAACAAAATTAGATGTTTTAGATGAATTAGATGAAATACAAGTCTGTATTGCCTATGAACTGAATGGAAGACAAATTGATTATTTTCCCACTAATTCTGATGATTTAAGAAGATGTAAACCGATATTCAAAAAACTACAAGGATGGCAATGTTCAACCGCAGATTGCAGAAAACTTTCTGATTTACCTAATGGGGCAATGAATTATTTAAGATTTCTTGCTGAATTAATGGAAGTTCCCATTGCAATAGTTTCATTAGGAGCTAATAGGGATCAAACCATAGTTATTGAAGATCCTATACATGGTCCTAAAAGAGCTCTATTAAGATAAAAACAATTTACTTATTATGTCAGAAATAACACTTTCTAAAAAGAAGATTGACCTTGTTGGGTTAGGTAATGCAATTGTAGATATTGTTACCAATATTGATGATGAATTCTTAAAGAAGAATCAACTACAAAAAGGATCAATGAATTTAATAAATTTAGAGAATTCAAGTAAAATTTTAAAAGATTGTAAGATTATTAAGCAAATCTCCGGTGGTTCTGCTGCAAACACAGTAGTATCCCTTGCTAACTTAGGAAATAACGTGGAGTTTATTGGTCGAGTTAAGAATGATAAATTTGGCAATTTTTTTTCAAAAGATATCAAAGAGAGCGGCGCTTCATTTAATTCTAAATATGTTGAGACAAGAGAATCCAGTGCACACTCAATAATTTTGATTACCCCAGATGCTCAAAGGACGATGTGCACTTATCTAGGAGCATCAATAGAATTTGAGTCTAATAATATCAACTATGAATCCATCAAAACGAGTAAATACTTATATTTAGAAGGATATTTGTGGGATAGCGAGTTAGCTAAACAAGCATTTATTAAAGCAGCAAAAATAGCAAAAGAATCAAATACTAAAATCATTCTCTCTCTTTCTGATTCATTCTGTGTTGATAGACACAGAGATAGCTTCTTGAATTTAATAAATGATTTTGTAGATATATTATTTTGTAATGAAGAAGAATTAAAAAGCCTCTTTAAGGAAATTGATTTAGAACAATGCAAAATTAAGATTAATTCTCTATGCGAATTAACTGCAATTACACTAGGCAAGAAAGGATCAATAATTGTTAATAAAAATAAAACAGAAGTAATAAAACCTTTTCTTTTTGGCAAGGCCGTTGACACAACAGGTGCAGGAGATATTTTTGCAGGGGGCTTTATACACGGATTAATTAACAACCTTTCATTAAATCATTGCGGACAAATTGGTTCAATTTGTGCGGGTCACATAGTTACTCAAATAGGCTCTAGATCAACAATTAATCTAAAAAAGTTAATAAGCGAAAATATTAACTAATTGATTCTTCAACCCATTGAAAATAAGAATTTTCTGAATCAAATATTTTATAGATTATTTCAGGTACTTCATAAGTGATCTTTTCCTTAAGAATAAGAGTAAGTTCATTTAAATTTTCAGGTATGCTTTTAATACTAAGTTCAAATTCTTTATTTTCTTCAATATTTCCTTGCCATATGTATATTGATTTTATTTCTCTAAAAGAAATACATGCAGCTAGCTTTCTCTCTATAAGTTCTTTTGATATTTCTTCAGCCAATAATTGATTGGGAGCTGTAGTTATCATTAGTAATAATTTATTCATAAAAATTAAAAAGTTCTATTATTTATATTTAGTAATCTTTTGTATCAAATCATCATATTGAGAAAAAACAAGAGATTTGGTTGATATTCTTGGCCTCTGTAATAGAAAGAGTTTGATATTCCTTTTCAAGCAAATTTCATCCCATATTATTTGAGAATAACCACCTGAATCTCTACAAAGAATATAGTCAATGCTCCAATATTTACACAGATAAAATTCTAGGTTATTTCCTATTACATTATTGGGATTTAATATTGCTAATCTCGAATGTTTTATAGATGATGAGAACCCTTTAGAAATACCATAAGGAGTTGCAAGTATTCTTGCATATATATTTGCACCTAAATCAGAATAAAATTTAGCCACTTCAGATAAGGCCCGTGAACCTATTGCTAAAAGAATATTTTTGTTTTTTAAAGTTTCATGGGTCATACCTTCAAAATTGGAAATGATTTCAACATTTGATTTATATTGATAAACTCTTTCATATCTAAAAATTGGTAGTGAGATATCACAACATGCACTCATCAAATTCTTTGAAATATTAATTGCAAATGGGTGAGTTGCATCCACTATAAAATTTATTTGGTGTTTTAATATAAAATCTTTGATTTCTTCTTTATTGTTAAGTATTCCCGTAAAGATGTGTAACTTGCTATTTAAAGGATAAACATTACCAGCTTTATAGCTAACAACACTTATAAATACTACATAGTCAAGTTTTATTAATCTTTCTGCAAGTATAGGTCCATCAGCCGTTCCTGAAAGGATCCAAACATTTTGGTAGCATTTTTTTTGATTCTGCATCAATATATCTTTAAATAAAAGAGAAAAAATGAATCATTGTTTAATTCAATCTGTAATAAAGACTAATCCTCAAATGCGTTATACAAAAGATAATCAGACACCAATTGCAGAAATGTTGGTTGGGATAAAAGGATTACGCAATGATGATCCAGTTAATGATCTTAAAGTCTTAGGATGGGGGACCATCGCGCAAGAAATGATTGACCAATTAAAAGAGGGAGATAGTGTAGTGCTTGAAGGACGTCTAAGAATGAACTCAGTAACAAGAAAGGATGGAACAAAGGAAAAACAGGCTGAACTAACTGCTTCAAGGATTCATCATATAACCAAAAGAGAGATTGACTCAAATGAAATCAACTCAGAACCGAATCAAATAAATAGGAAAGAAACAAATGAGAATATGGGTCAAAAAGAAACTAGCTCAGAAGATTCTAATTGGAATAGTGCTCCACTAGTTCCAGAGGTTGATGAGATTCCTTTCTAAGATTTATCATTATTACAATTATATTCTTTAGCACGTAGAATTAATTTACTTATTTCTCTTTCAAGAGTAGCAATATCAATTCGCAACTCTGACCACTTTCCACTATCAATGTTTTTTAAAATCCATGATCTATCGCTATCTAACT
>CACNWD010000013.1 GCA_902624085.1 uncultured Prochlorococcus sp. | reverse complement strand
AAATATGTTGATAGTCTTGAACCTTTAAATTGTGCTGGAGGATTTGCCTTAGAGGGTAAAGGTGGAAAATTTATTAAAAAAATAGATGGATGTTTCAGTAATGTTATGGGTTTAAGTTTACCTTGGCTAAGAGAAAAGCTTCTTGAGGAAGGAATTACTGCATAAAAAAAACCCCTGCATAGCAGAGGTTTATGTGAAAAAAATAATTCCTAATCTAGATCAGGCATTTCTAATGCAGGCTCGTCATTTCTGTCGATACCTTTTTCAAAACCAGCAGCAGCAGCTCTTGCTCGACCAGCATGCCATAGATGTCCTATGAAAGTAAACCAGCCTAAGAAGAATTGAGCAGCAGCTAACCATTGTCTTAAGTTAACAAAATTAACAGCATTAGGCTCTGTAATAATTCCACCAACAGAATTGATAGAAGCATTTGGAGCATGAGTCATATATTCAGCAGCTCTTCTTACTTGCCAAGGCTGAATATCATTTTGGATCTTTTCAAGACTTAATCCGTTAGGACCTCTAAGTGGCTCTAACCAAGGGCCTCTAAAGTCCCAAAATCTCATGGTTTCTCCTCCAAATATGATCTCTCCAGTAGGAGATCTCATCAAATATTTACCTAGACCTGTAGGACCCATTGTAGAACCTACATTAGCTCCGATTCTTTGGTCTCTTACTAGGAAAGTAAAACTCTGGGCCTGTGAAGCTTCAGCATTTGTAGGACCATAGAATTCTGATGGATAAGCAGTATTATTGAACCAAATAAATGTTGAAGCAATAAAACTTGCAACACAAATTCCGCCCAAAGCATAGCTTAGTAAACCTTCTCCGTTCCAAATAAATGCTCTTCTAGCCCATCCGAAAGGTTCGGTAAAGATATGGAATATTCCACCGATTATTGCTGTCACGCCTACATAAACGTGTCCACCAACAATGTCTTCCATGGAGTTAACACCGATAATGGAACCAGAACCACCCCAAGGAGATCTAAAAAGATAACCAAGAATGATGCGTGGATCTAAAGTTGGGTTAATTAGCCTAACTTCTCCACCACCGGGGGCCCAAGTGTCATAAGCCCCTCCAATGAAGCACCAGTTTAGAGACCAAGCCAGAGCACCTACACCAAGAACAATCAGATGATATCCAAGGATATTTGTCATTTGATTTTTGTCTCTCCAGTCAGTTGAGAAGAATGGAAAGTCTTGCTCAAGCTTTTCAGGTCCAGCTAAAGAATGATAAATTCCTCCAAATCCGAGAACAGCTGAAGCAATTAAATGAACAACTCCTGCTTGGAAGAAAGGCATAATATCGGTAACTTCACCACCAGGACCAATTCCATAGCCAAACATGGCTACATGAGGCATGCATATTAGGCCTTGCTCCCACATAGGCTTATCAAAGGTGAAGTGATTAACTTCGAATAACATCATTGCACCGGCCCAAAATACAATTAGGCCAGAGTGAGCAATGTGAGCTCCAAGTAAACGACCAGATAAATTAATTAATCTGGCGTTACCCACATACCAAGCATAACCAGTTTCTTCAATACTCTGGTTAGGAGCTCTAAGTAAATTATTAAAGGGCGTTTCCACGTGGAAGAACCTCCTCAGGGAATACAAAGTTTTCGTGTGGCTGATCCACAGATGACATCCATGCTCTCATACCTTCGTTCAAAAGTATATTTTTTGTATAGAAAGTTTCAAACTCTGGATCTTCTGCTGCACGGATTTCTTGGCTTACAAAATCATAAGCTCTTAAATTAAGTGCAAGTCCAACAATACCAATTGATGAAGTCCACATTCCCATAACGGGAACAAACAACATTAAGAAGTGAAGGAAACGCTTATTAGAGAAAGCGATACCGAAAATCTGGCTCCAAAATCTATTCGCTGTGATCATTGAATAGGTTTCTTCTTCTTGGGTGGGATCAAAAGCTCTAAAAGTAGTACTTTGAACTTTTCCATCTGTATAAATACTTGAATCTTCGTAAAGAGTATTTTGTACGGTTGCTCCATGAATAGCACATAATAAAGCACCACCAAGAATTCCTGCTACACCCATCATGTGAAAAGGATTAAGTGTAATGTTGTGGAAACCTTGAATAAATAAGATGTAACGGAAAATAGCAGCTACACCAAATGAAGGTGCAAAGAACCAGCTATGCTGTCCTAATGGATAAATAAGAAAAATACTTGTGAAAACAGCAATTACAGCTGAAAATGCCAATGCGTTGTAAGGTCTAATACCAACAAGACCTGCGATTTCAAACTGACGAAGCATAAAGCCTATAAGACCAAATACTCCATGTAATGCAACGAAGTTCCAAAGACCTCCAAGTTGTAGCCATCTAACAAAACTACCTTGGGCTTCAGGACCCCACAAGAACAAAAGACTGTGACCCATGGCATCTCCAGGGGTACTAACAGCTGCTGTTAAGAAATTACAACCTTCAAGGTAAGAGCTTGCTACTCCATGTGTGTACCAAGAGGTTACAAATGTTGTTCCGGTAAACCATCCACCAATTGATAAAAATGCACATGGTAGAAGCAATAATCCGGACCAACCAATAAATACAAACCGGTCGCGCTTTAACCAGTCATCGAGGACGTCAAACCATCCTCTTTGTGGTGCGCTTCCAACGGCGATCGTCATGAGAAAACGTTTTTAGCTTCGGGATACGCTGAGACTTTAACAAAGATTGTGGGTAAAGTGGGGAAATATTTTTATATATGAAACGCCTTGTAAAGCTTTCCTAACCATTTTAGTTAAAAATGAGTATTAATACTTGGTCCTAATTTGTTAAATTATTAATTAAAGGCTTTTAAAGGGATTAATTTTAATGAATAAAGATTTTTCTTCTCTATCAAGAATTGAGCAAAAAATAAATGGTTCAAGAAAACTCTCTAATTATATTGTGGGTGGGATGTTAACGATAGGCGGAGTTGGATTTATTCTCGCATCAATATCAAGTTACACTGGCAAAGACTTTTTGCCTCTTGGGAATCCTTCAGCCTTATTATTTGTCCCTCAAGGTTTAATAATGGGGGCGTATGGTGTTATCGCAAATTTGTTAAATCTATATCTTTGGTATATGGTCTTTATTAATTTTGGATCCGGTTTTAATAGTTTTGATAAGAGTTCAAAAAAGGTTTTAATTAAAAGAAAAGGTTTATTCAAAGATATTGATGTCAATATAAATTTTGATGAAATTAAATCAGTAAAATTAGACATTAGTGAAGGTTTTAATCCACGAAGAAGGATTGGGCTAGTTCTAAAGGGAAGAAGAAAGATTCTCCCCCTCAGTAGTGCTGGGGATTTAAAACCCCTTTTAGAAGTAGAGGAAGAGGGTGCGAGGTTAGCGAAGTTTCTTAGTGTAAATCTGGAGGGAATAAAATAGATCTAATACGAAAATTTTCCTGTAATCTTTTATGTGTTGTTTTTTTATTTTTGATAAATTGCTGCGGTTATAAAAATGTAGAAAACACCCAATATTATTGCGAAAAACTTACTCTTGATTGTGATATTAAAGAGAATATAATTGTTTTTTATACTTCTAGAGGGATAATAAAAATCGAATTATTTGCAGAATCACACCCAGTGACAGTGGCGAACTTTATATCAAAAGTAAAAAGTAATGTTTATGTAAACAAAAATTTCTATAAAATAATAAATTATTCAAATAATAAATTAATCCACAACGGTATAAATAAATTCAATGATTTCGGACAAATGAATATTAGGGATGTAGAGAATTTTGCTTCAATTCCTCTTGAAATTAAATTAAATAACGAAGAACTAATTTATGAGACTTCTATAATAAATCCTCTGGAGATAGGAAAATTACTACATAAGTTTGAAAAAGGATCGATATCTATGGTAAAGATAAATGAATCCAGATCATCATCGACTGAATTCTTTTTCTCATTAAACAATCTGCCAGAGTTTGATGGTAGGTACTCTATTTTTGGAAGAGTAATCAGTGGTTCAGAACTTTTAGATCAAATTGATAAAAATGATTTGATAAAAAAAATTGTTTTTAATTAAATATCAAAACTATATTTATTAATCTTTAGCATTTCAGTATTAACTCCTGATGATCTTTTTAATGCTATTTTCCCCGTTCTTGCAATCTCCAAAATCCCATATGGTTCGAGTAATTTTTCTAAAGCAACTAATTTCCCTGGGTCTCCCACTACTTCAAGGGTAAGAGCGATATCTGATACATCTACTACTTTTGCTCTGAAAACTTGAACAAGTTCAAGAATTTTACCTCTTGTCTCTTCTTTACTTGATACTTTTAGTAACATTAGTTCTCTTTCTACTGCGGCAAGGTTTGATAGATCTGCGACTCCAAGAACATTAAATAATTTATTCAGTTGTTTGGTCATTTGCTGTAAAGTCTGATCGTCTCCTTCGACTACCATTGTTAATCTTGATATTCCTCTGGTTTCTGCAGGCCCTACAGCCAGACTATCGATATTAAATCCTCTTCTAGCAAATAATCCGGAGATTCTGCTTAAAGCTCCTGATTCATCTTCTACTAAAACTGACAATGTGTGCTTCATTATTTTTTATTTATTTATTTCTTCAATCCAGTCTTTGGAAATTTTATTAAAAAGTTGAGGATCCTCATCATGAACACAATGACCTGAATTTGATATTACTTTTAATTCTACCCATGGAAAGAGTTTTGCAATCCTTTTCCCATAATTTAATGGTATAAATTTATCTTTTTCCCCCCATATTAAAAGGAAAGGTACTTTTTTTACCTCACTAATAACTTTTAATAAAAAAGATGATTTTAATTTATTTGATCTAGTGGCCATCCCATAACACATTGCTCTTAGTGATCTTGCTGCTGATGGCCTTTTAGAGGGTATGCTTATCAGATTAAATAATTCTTTATCTATGAAATCTTTTTTTTCATAAGCAAAATTTAAAAAATAATAAATTAATTTAAATCTACCTATCACAAACAAAATAAATTCTATTGGGAGTAAACTTACAAATAATTTTATTAATTTGTATTTAATAGATTTAAATTTTGATTCTTCTTCAGAATAATTGATTTTGAGACCGATGGGATCAGGTAAAGGAGAGGCGATGATTCCATAGATTTCTTCTGGAATGGATACTGCACAAGTTAATGCTACTAATCCTCCTAGAGAATTGCCAATTAAAACTATTTTGTTTGAATTTATTGGTCTTATAATATCAGTTATAAAATCTGTGATTTGATCGCACCATACCCCGTTATCTAATTTGCCAATTTCTTTTATACCGGGTTGATCAGATTCACCAAAGCCTAAAAGATCAACAGAATAGACTGCATAGCCATTTTGTGCGAAACTTTTTATATTTTTCCTCCAATGATTACTATTTGCTCCAAAACCATGTAAAAAAAGTAAAGGTATATTATCTTTCTCATTCTCTACAAACCAAGCGATTTTAAATCCATTCCAAATCCAATAATTAAAGCTTTTATTTTCTGCAGATATTTTTAAAATCATCTTATAAGTATTTTTAAATAAATAAATTAATTTAAAGTTATTTATATTATCTATCTTTTAATAAAAAAAATGCAATAATAAAATTATATAAATTTTGTTTTAATGGCAAAAGAAATTTTTAGTATAGCTGCTGTTTTTTGGGTTTTAATACCAATTGGTTTAATAGGTGGAGCTCTTCTTTTAAAATACCAAGGTGATTAATACTCGCGAAATTACTTTAAAGTAAGTTAATGTCTGAAGGTTAAGTAAATTCATTAATATGAAGATTCTGTTAGTTGGAGCAACTGGTACTCTTGGGAGGCAAATAGCTAAAAAAGCTGTTGAAGAAGGTCATGAAGTTAGATGCATAGTTAGAAATCCTAGGAAAGCATCTTTCTTACAAGAATGGGGTTGTGAACTAACAAAGGGAAATTTACTTATTAAAGATGATATTACTTATGCACTTCAAGATATAGAGGCAGTTATAGATGCCGCTACATGCAGACCAGATGATAGTAAAAGTATTTATGAGACTGATTGGGAGGGAAAGCTAAATCTTTTTAATCAATGTGAAGAAAAGGGTATTAAGAGAATTATTTTCTTATCAATACTCCTTACTGAAGAATTTAGAAATGTACCTTTAATGGATGTTAAATTTTGCACAGAAAAACTTTTAGAAAAATCACAATTTAACTACACCATATTTAAATGTGCTGCTTTCATGCAAGGAGTGATTGGTCAATTTGCAATCCCTATTTTAGATAGTCAGGCAGTTTGGATGAGTGGTTCACCTACCAAAATCGCTTATATAAATACTCAAGATATGGCCAATATTATAGTTTCTTCTGTTGATAATTCAAATACTCATAAGTTGTCCCTTCCACTTGTGGGTCCTAAAGCTTGGGCTCCAAATGAAATAATTTCCTTGTGTGAAAAATATAGCAATAAAAAAGCAAAGATTTTTAGAGTAGCTGATTTCATACTTAAAGCGACTCAGTCTGCGGTCTCTTTTTTTGAAGACTCTTTAAATGTTGCGGAAAGACTTGCCTTCGCTGAAGTAACTAGCAGTGGTAAGGAATTAAATGCGGATATGTCAAAAACCCTTGAACTGCTTGAGATAGAAAAATCTGATATGACCTCTCTTGATAATTATTTAAAAGAATACTATGAGCAAATTTTAAAAAGATTGAAAGAAATGGAAGTTGACCTAGATCTAGAAGAGAAAAAAAGATTACCATTTTAAGGTTGCAAAATTATAGATTTATAGTATATTTGTACTAAGATCTAAAAATAACATTGTCGCTTTCAAAGTCAAAAAATCTTGAAAGGAGATTGAATCTTCTTGCAGAAGAGGCTACTTCTGAGTTAAATAAAGTGTGCGAATCATCTCACTGGAAAACCTTGGGCTTCGTTTACTTTGATCAGCTAGATAGTAAAGATAAAATTGCTAAAGCAAATTTTTATTACGGTCAACTGCAAACAATAAATGAGATAAAATTATTTTCTAATTAAATAATCTCAATTACATTTAATTATTTTTATTCATATTAAATTTATGAATTTTTTTCTGATAATATATTGGTAGTTATAAGTTATTTTTAATGATTGAGACTTCAGGTGTAATAGAAAAGGAACAAGGTAATGGTTTTTATTTGGTTACACTTGAGCAACCTGAAGGTCATCAATGCTTATGTAGGGCTGCAGGAAAATTAACAAAATTTAGAATAAAACTTCTCGCAGGAGATAAAGTGTTAGTTGAAATAAGTCCTTATGATCTTACTAGAGGAAGGATTACTTATAGAGAAAGAAATGCTGGTGGCAACACAAAATCATCGAGCTCTAAACAAGGTAATATTAAAAAGAATAAATAATTTTAGTAATTTATTTAATTAGTGTTTTAATAGCATCTTTAAATTCGCTTCTTTGCTTGACACCTTTCCATTCTCTTTTTAGGAGTTTGTCCTTGAAAAGTTGAACAGTAGGTGTTCCATTAATACCTGCTTGTTTCGCAATGTCTTGATCTTTATCTATATCTATTTCAATACCCTGAACTTCGCCATTAAGTTCATTTATTACTCTTTTTAATTGAGGTTTTAGGACATGACAAGGACCACAGCTAGGAGAACTAAAGATTACTAAAATTGGTTTGGAACTCTCATGATACAGTTTTCTTAATGCATAACTTCCTTTTTGCCATTGAGAATTAAAGTCAAACGTATCTTCATTTGTTTCTTCCTCTCCTTCTGCTAAGGATTCAGATTTTTCAGGCTCTGGTTGTTCTCTTTTGACAGTTATTGATAATTCTTTTTCAGTAAGCCATCTTTCTGCAGCTAAAGCCGCCATGCATCCACTCCCTGCGGCAGTTACTCCTTGCCTCCACTCAGAGTCAGCTACATCTCCAGCGGCGAAAATACCTTCTAAAGAGGTTTCTGGGCGTCCTGGATTACATTTTATATAACCTTTTTCATCAATTAATATTTGTTTATCTAGAAAACTTGTATTAGGTGTATGTCCGATTGCATAAAAAAGACCTTTTACTTCAATTTCTTTATTTTCTGAGTTATGACAATCTACTCTTATTTTATCTAACCAATCATTTCCAATCGCTTCGATAACGGAAGTATTCCAATGGATTGTTATTTTTGAATTAGCCATAACCCTATCTGCCATAGCTGCACTGGCTTTTAATTTATTTGATCTAACGATCAAATGTACTTTACTACCATATTTTGTGAGGTATACAGCTTCTTCACATGCTGAATCTCCCCCACCTACTACTGCCAGCTCAGCATCTCTAAACTGAGGAGTTGCTCCATCACAAATTGCACAAGCACTTATACCTTTGCTCCAAAAAAGGTCTTCATTTTTGATTCCTAATCTATTAGCACTTGCGCCTGTAGCGATAATAATTGAATTTGCTTTTATTTCCCCTTCAAGTGTTTTGATCCTAAAAGGTCTTTTCTTTACATCAATAGAACTTACATCACTTTCAATCAATTTTGTTCCCCACCTTACAGCTTGTGCTTTCATTAAATCCATTAATTCTGGTCCCATTACACCATCTGGAAAGCCTGGATAGTTTTCAACAAAAGTAGTAGTCATTAATTGCCCTCCAGGAATGCCTCCTGAAGAAAAGCCTGTCACAAGTAATGGCTGTAAATTAGCTCTAGAGGCGTATATTGCAGCTGTATAGCCTGCTGGTCCAGATCCAATAATAACAAGATTTTCTGCAGTTGAATTAACTTCTGAATTATCCATTTATATTTATAAATTGTGCTTTTATTCTAATTATTAAAAATATAAATTATTAATTTTTACTAAAAAGTTTTAATTTTCTTCTTTTATTTTTTTATCAAGAAACTTATTCAAATCTTTTGGTAAATTCAATACACAATCGGAAAAGTTTCTGTTATCTTGACCTATATTTACTATCCATTCTCTAAATTCCTCTGCGATAGCATAGCTATCTTCATATTTTTCCAAACTATCCATAACTGTAATCCTATTAGAGGCCCAGCATGTTGCAATATCTATTCTCTTTCTGGGGAAATTTTCCATACTAAATAGTTTGTTTAATATAGAAAAGCACATTTTCTTGATTAATTATTGTTAAATAAGGTACAACTTTGTATTAATAAACAATAACTTTAGGTTTTTTTAATATTTTAACCTTTAAATTTTAATCTCCTGCAAAACATAGATTTATACTGCTTCTGTGTGATTCATCAATAATCTCTCGACTTCTTCAAAACCTTCATTAGCTGAATTAAATGCTAATTCTTCGCTGATCCTTTCTTCAGAGATCAATTTTGAAGATAATTTCTTTAATAAATTATGTTTCCTATCTCTTAATGAATTAATTATTTCTTCTTCAATAATAGTTTTTATGGCTTTTGAAATTAATTTTTTATCATTGGCCTCCTCAAAAGTCCCTTGTACTAATTCTTGTATAAATAATCTATGTACTTCACTGCTTCTAAGAAAACTTTCAGTTGCATTAATTATTCCTTCAACAAGTGCTTCATCAGGTTCGGAATCATTCTCAGCCAATTTAAATTCCCAATCTAAATGGCGTCTTTGCCAGCCAGAGGAATGAAGGCTGGGCATAACGGTTTGAGAATATGTGTCTACGGACATTTCATAAATTCTTTCGGCTAATTTTTCGCACCATTCCCTTCCATGATTCTGGAGATTCTTTTGCATAGCCTGTCTTGGAACAGCATGACCTCCATGATGACTATGACAAACGCCATCTGGACACTCAATAGCTTTTATGCTCATTAGATTAAATTTTCTATATATTTTCTTGATAGCTAATTTTTAAAAAAAAGAAAATATATCTTTAATAAAATTTCTAAGACTTTTGATTGAAATCAATATATCCTTAGTGTGTCTAAATAATCTTAAATTGACAAAAATTTTAATACCATTCGAGACATCAATTGGAGAAAGAAGAGTTTCAGCGACTCCAGAAACTGTAAAAAAATTGAAAACCCTTGGTTGTGATGTATACATTGAAAAATCAGCAGGAGAACTATCAGGGTTTAAAGACTTTTCTTATGAAGAAAGTGGAGGGATAATTTTTACTAAACAAGATTTCAAATATTGGAAAGAAGCTGATATTATCTTTTGTATTCATTGTCCAGATCATGAAAAATTAAATAAATTAAAAGAAGGTTGTTTAATTATTGGATTGTTAAATCCATTTGGCAATAAAGATCTTGCAAAATTATTATCTGATCTGAAATTATCAGCAATAGCATTAGAACTCTTACCTAGAATAAGCCGTGCTCAATCCTCAGATGTACTTTCTTCTCAAGCAAATATAGCTGGTTATAAATCAGTTTTATTAGCGGCAAGTGAATTGGATAGATATTTCCCAATGCTTATGACGGCTGCTGGAACTGTTCAACCAGCAAAAGTAGTTGTTCTTGGTGGAGGAGTGGCAGGCTTGCAAGCTGTAGCTACGGCAAAAAGACTAGGTGCTTTAGTTTTCGTTTCTGATATAAGACCAGCTGTGAAAGAACAAGTTGAGTCACTTGGTGCAAAATTTATTAACTTACCAGAGGTCGATGAAAAGCCTTCGGAATCAGGCGGATATGCTAAAGCTGTTTCAACAAAATTTCTTGAAGAGCAAAGAGCAATTCTCTCTAAACATTTATCAGAAGCAGATGTAGCTATCTGCACAGCTCAAGTTCTAGGTAAGAAGGCTCCAATATTAATTAATGAGAAAATGTTGGAAAATATGAGATCTGGTTCAGTAGTTGTAGACTTAGCAGTTGCTCAAGGTGGTAATTGTGTGCATACTAAGCAAAATCAAATAGTAATTAAAAATGGAGTAAAACTTATTGGCGCTTCTGAACTTCCCTCTTCAGTTCCTTATCATGCAAGTAGTTTGTATTCAAAAAATTTAATTTCATTAATAACTCCATTTATAAATAATGGGATTTTAAATATTAATAAGAATGATGAAATCATTTTAGGTTGTTTAATAAGCGATAAAGGAGCTATCCTTCAAGAAAAAGTTTTTTAAATCGGAGGTAGTTATTAGAAATGGATTTCGCGCAAGCATTTTGGGTCCTATTGCTTGGAAGTCTTTTAGGCTTAGAACTAATAGGCAAAGTTCCTCCCACCTTACATACTCCTCTAATGAGTGGAGCTAATGCTGTATCGGGAATAACTATGCTTGCAGCATTGACTTTAATAATTACAGCTAAGAATAATTTACCTCTATTGATTATAGGATCAATTTCACTTGGATTTGCTCTTTTTAATGTTGTTGGAGGATTTGTAGTTACAGATAGGATGCTGGCAATGTTTAATCGTAAACCCTCAAAAAAATTAAAATAAAAAATGGATGTTTCATTAATTCAGTCTTTTATTAATCTTATTGCAGTTTTACTTTTGGCATTAGGAATTAAAGGATTATCAAAAGTTAGATCAGCTAAAGAAGCAAATAGACTAGCTGCATTTGCAATGTTTTTATCAATAATTGGCCTCCTTACATATTATCTAGGAAAACCTGGTGAGGGGATCACTCAACAATCATGGTTATGGATAATAATAGGTACATTCGTAGGTAGTTTATTTGGAGCAATTCTTGCAAAAAGAGTTCCTATGACATCTATGCCTGAAACTGTTGCATTATTTAATGGTTGTGGAGGAATGTCATCTCTTTTAGTTGCAATTGGAGTTATATTTTTTCAAAGAAATGAAACTTTTATTCAAGATATTTCAATTCTGATTTCTATATTTGTAGGTTCAATAACCTTTTCTGGTTCAATTATTGCGATGGCAAAATTGCAAGGATGGCTTTCTACTCCCTCATGGACACAAAGTAAAATAAGGCATTTAATAAATATATCAATTGCAATAATTTCTCTAGTTGCTTTTTTGAATTTAATTCAATCTGTTAATACTTCTACAATCTGGCTTTTAGTTATTTCTTCTACAGTATTAGGAATTGGCGTCACTTTACCAATTGGTGGTGCAGATATGCCTGTAGTTATTTCATTGCTTAATAGTTATTCAGGCATTGCCGCAGCCGCTGCAGGTTTTGTTGTTGGGAGTCAACTTCTAATTGTTGCTGGCGCAATGGTTGGTGCTGCAGGTTTGATACTCACCCAGGTAATGTGTAAAGGTATGAATCGATCACTTGTTTCTGTTTTATTTGGTGGGACTTTATCTTCTCAAAGTAAGAAGTTAGATAGTGGAGGAGAGTATACAAATATAACTTCTTGCAGTGTAGAAGAATGTGCTCTTACATTGGAAGCTGCAAATAAAGTTATCATTGTTCCTGGTTATGGTTTGGCTGTAGCCCAAGCGCAGCATACTCTTAGGGAGGTAGCAAAGATATTAGAGCAAAATGATATTGATGTTTCATATGCGATCCATCCTGTAGCAGGGAGGATGCCAGGGCATATGAATGTATTACTTGCGGAAGCTGATGTTCCATATGAACAGTTAAAAGAAATGGATAATATAAATCCAGATTTCCCTGCAACTGATGTTGTCTTAGTTCTTGGAGCAAATGATGTAGTTAATCCTCAAGCAAAAAGTGATCAAAATTCACCTTTATATGGAATGCCAGTTTTGGATGTTCAGGAGGCAAGAACTGTTTTTGTAATAAAAAGAGGTATGAGTGCAGGGTACTCCGGGATCAAAAATGATTTGTTTGATTTGCCTAATACTTCAATGGTGTTTGGAGATGCAAAAAAAGTCCTTAGTGAATTAATGACTGAATTAAAGGAATTAGGAGTAGGTGCAAAGTAGAGAAAGTAAATTAATAAAATTCAATATTTTAGAACAAGAAAACTTTAGGCAAAGGTTCCCTTGGATAGGAGGAGATCTTCAAACTATTAGAGATACATTTTGTTTGGACTTTAAACTAACTAATAAAGTAGAAAAAGTTTTTATACCTGTAGAGAATTTATTATCAGATAAATCTAAGAAAGATTATCTTTTAGGTTTTTTAGAATTTCCTGAAAATAATAAATTTAGGGGTCTTGTAGTTGTTACTCATGGATTAGGTGGTTCAACGAAAAGATTTGGTTTAAAAAGAATATCCAAGAAACTGTTAAATAATGGATTTGTCATTTGTAAATTAAATTTGAGAGGAGCAGGATCAGGAAGATATTTAACTAATAGTAATTATTCAGCGAGATGTTCGAAAGATATATTTTCTGTCGTTGATTTCTTGAAAAATAAGTTTTCAAGAGAGATTAATGATTTTAAATTAAGTAATGATTATTTCCCAATATTTGGGATTGGCTTATCTCTTGGAGGTACTATTTTTCTTAATGCCAGCCTTGATTATGATTGTGATAATAAGAAGCATTTATTTGATGGTCTTGCATGTATAAGTAGTCCCCTAGATTTATTATCATGTAGTAAATGTATTGATAAACCAAGAAATCTTTTTTATCAAAAATGGTTAATAAGACGTCTAAAAAGACAGGTTCTTGAAAGTGAGTTGATTAATAAAGATATTTCTTCTCAAAAAATCATTAAAGATAAACTAAAAAAAATAAAAACTATAAGAGAATTTGATGAACAATTAACTGCACCTAGTTGGGGATATAAGTCGGTTGATGATTATTATTTAAAAGCATCTCCGTTAATTCAATTAAAAACTAGTTCCAAAAAATTACCTCTTTCTCTTTTCATACATGCAAAGGATGATCCATGGGTTCCTTATAAATCAACCTATGAACTAAGTCAATTATTGAATGAAAATAAAAAAAGAATTTCAATTCTTATAACTGAGAAAGGAGGGCATAATGGTTTTCACTCGCCAAATGGTTGCTGGTCAGATGATGTTGTTAGTAAATGGGTGAAATATTCTTGTAATATTCTTCGTAAAAGTTTAAATAATTGAATGCTTGATGAAACTCTACACTAAAAAAATGAACTCTTTAGTTATTAAACTTTTATATATTTTGCACCCTTTCTTATCTCTTCAATAACAAAATTTCTTGCCCAGTTATCTACACTCAAAATATCCTCTAAAATAGGACATTTATTATGATCTTTTAAATGCATTTCGCATGTTTTTTCAATAAACTTGGGAATTTCCTGGAAAGATATTTTTTCTTTTAGAAATTGTTCTACAGATATTTCATTCGCAGCATTTAATACTGCAGGCATAGTACCTGATTGTATTCCAGCTGAGTAAGCAAGTCTCATGCAAGGATATTTTAAATTATCAGGCTTTCTAAAGGTAAGTTCTCCAATTTCAGTTAAATTTAATCTTTTCCAATTTGTATTAAATCTTTCAGGCCAACTCAAAGCATATAAGATTGGTAATTTCATATCAGGCCATCCTAATTGAGCTAATAATGAAGAATCATCTAATTCAATCATTGAATGGATAATACTTTGAGGGTGAATAACAATTTCTATATTTTCGTATGATGTTCCGAATAGATAATGCGCCTCTATAACTTCTAGGCCTTTATTCATAAGAGTTGCAGAATCTACAGTTATTTTTTTACCCATATCCCAATTTGGATGTGAAGTCGCATCTTTAACAGTTACATTTTTTAAATCTTCGATTGCCCAATCCCTAAAAGCTCCTCCAGAAGCTGTTAAATGTATTGCTTTTAAACCTTTTGGGATCTGGCCAGTTAAAAAATTTGCAGTTTCATAATTGGGTAATCCTTGCAAACATTGAAAAATAGCAGAGTGTTCTGAATCTGCAGGTAAAAGCCTACTTTTATTTTTCTTGAGGGCTGGAATAACAACAGAACCTGCTGCAATTAAAGTTTCTTTATTTGCAAGTGCAATATTTTTGCCTGCATTAATTGCTGTCATAGTAGGAATTAAACCAGCGCATCCTACTATTCCAGTAACTACAGTATCTGCACTATCCCAACCAGCAACAGAATTTATCCCGTTTGTCCCACTTAAAATTATTGGAGGATTTTCTAGCCTTAGATCTGAAATATTGTTTTTTAAATCTAATAAAAGATTTTCATCGGCAATTGCAATAACTTCTGGCTGATGAATTTTTACTTGTATTGTTAATAAATCTATATTCTTTCCAGCAGAGAGGGCTACAACTTTAAATTTAGAGGGTAGTTCTTTTACTATTTCAAGGGTTTGAGTTCCTATTGAACCTGTTGAACCAAGTATTGAGATGTATTTCAATTTCCTTTTATATTTCTATTATTTTCCCACCTTTGGGGCGATTTAAAAAAAAATTTTTTAAAATTGCTTTTTTTCTTAAAATTTAAATTCTGATCCAAGTTGTCAATTCGCGAGATTGATCAATAAGTTCAATTCCTTTTTCTTTAAGACCTTTTCTAATTTTATCAGCTTCTACAAAATTTTTTTCCTTTTTTGCTTTTAATCTTTTATCTATAAGAAGTTTTATTTCTTCTTCATCAATGCTACTTTCTTTAATTAGTGCTTCTTTTTGTAATCCAAGAACTTCGGTAAGTTCTTTCAGCATTTCAAATCTTTTACTTAATGAAAATATCTCTTTGTAGTTTATTTCCATATCTTTAATCCTTTGGAACTGATTTATAAAGTTTTTAATTGGTTTTGCCAGTTCATAAACTACAGCAATAGCACCTGCTGTATTAAGGTCATTATTTAATGCATCAATAAATTTTTGTTTTTTCTGAATAATTTCAAAATTTAGAGCTTCTGCAAAGTTTGACTCAATTGATTGATTCGTTAGTTTTCTGTCAAAAGAGTTAAATTTATAGCTTTCAATATCTTCATAAGAGAGAGCTACATTTATATTTTTCCATGCTTCTGAAGCACTTTTTAAGGCATTCTCTGTGAAGTCTAATGGTTTTCTGTAGTTGACAGTTAGAACAAAATATCTCAAAGTCATTGGACTTATTCCAGCTTTAATAAGTTCTCTTATAGTTTTGAAGTTCTTCAAGGATTTACTCATTTTCTGTCCATTTACATTGACCATTCCATTATGGAGCCAATAGTTTGCAAGCTTCTTACCATTTGCCGCTTCAGATTGAGCAATTTCATTTTCATGATGAGGGAAAATTAAGTCTGATCCGCCTAAATGAATATCAATTGTATCTCCAAGCTCATCTTTGACCATTGCTGAGCATTCAATATGCCATCCTGGTCTTCCTTTACCCCAAGGAGAATTAAAAAATGGTTCATCATCTTTCGCTTTTTTCCATAGAGCAAAATCTTGTGGATTAACTTTTTTATTATGTTCATCGTTCGTCATCCTGCCTTGCTGATTTATATTTTGTTCTTGAATATTTTGGTTGCTTAATTTACCGTAGTCTTTATTTTTTAAAACAGAATAATAAACATCTCCGTTGGAAGAGTATGCATATCCTTTCTTTTCAAGAATAGAAATAAAAGAACAGATATTGCATATGTGATTGGTTGCTCTTGGCATGCTATCAGGTCGCAAAATCCCTAAAGCATCCATGTCTCTATGAAATTCAGTAATATTTTTTTCAGAAACCTCTTTCATTGAACTATTCTCCTCTTTTGCTCGTTTTAAGATTTTGTCATCTATGTCAGTAAAATTCTGCACATACCTCACTTTATAATTCCTGTAAATTAAAAATCTTCTTAAAATATCCCATGCGATATAACTTCTTGCATGACCGAGATGACATAAATCATAAACCGTTACTCCACAACAATATATTTTTACAACATCATCAATTGGTTTAAATACCTCGATCTTTTTACTTAAAGTATTAAATAGTTTAATCATATTTTTGAGAATATTACGTAAGATTTATTTTGTTTCCATCCAATTGTCTCCAATTCCAATATCAACTAAAAGAGGGACTTTTAATTTTACACAATTCTCCATAGTATCTTTTATTAATTTTGTCGTCACTTGCAAGGCATCTGGTTCAACTTCAAATAATAATTCATCATGTACTTGTAAGAGCATTTTGGCTTGAATATTCATTTCTATAAATTTTTTGTTTAGTTGAATCATTGCTACTTTAATAATATCTGCACTTGAACCTTGAATAGGAGCATTAGCAGCGGCTCTTAATGACTGAGCTTCCATTCCTGCTCGTCTTGCAGATTGTAAATCAATTTCATAAGGATCTTTTCCTTTTAGTCTTCCAAGACCATTTTTATCAAATTTGAATTCTCTCTTTCTACCAAAAATTGTCTCTACATATCCTTTAGATAAGGCAAGCCTTTCTTGAAGTTCGAGATATTTGAAAATTTTAGAATATCTTTCTTTATATTTAATTAAAAACTCTTTCGCTTCAGGCGTACTTACTCCTGTAGATCGAGCAAACTTTTTAATCCCCATTCCATAGATAACACCAAAATTTATTGTTTTACCAACTCTTCTCTCATCAGAATTTATTTCTTCTTTCTCAAAAATTAATCTTGCTGTTAATGAATGAATATCTTCATTTTTATGGAATGCATTTATAAGTATTTCTTCATTCGCTAAGTGAGCGAGAATTCTTAATTCAATTTGCGAGTAATCTGCTGATAATAGTTTCCAATCTTTTGCAGGCAAGAATGCTTTTCTTATCCTTCTACTAAATTCTGTTCTAACAGGTATATTTTGAAGATTGGGATTGCTACTGCTAAGTCTTCCAGTGGCAGTGGCTGCTTGATTAAAGTTTGTATGCACTCTTCCTGTCTTTTCACTAATTAGGTTTGGAAGGGCATCAATATATGTACTTAGAAGTTTGCTAAGGGTTCTATGTTTTATTAAATGAGGAATTATTTCATGTTCATCAACTAATCTCTCAAGTACTACTGCATCTGTACTCCATCCTGTTTTTGTTTTTCTTGATTTCTTTTTGTCTAGATTTAATTTCTCGAATAAAATTTCACCGAGTTGCTTTGGGGAAGATAAATTAAAATTTTCTTTAGCTAGTTCAAAAACTTTACATTCAATATTCTCCATTGTACTTTTCAATTCTCTTGAAAGTTCAATTAAATAAGGTACATCAATTAAAATCCCATTCATCTCCATTTGGGATAGTACTGGCTCAAGAGGTAATTCAACTTTGTTAAATAAATTGTGTAATTTTTCTTTTTCCTTTGCAAATCTTTCTTTAAATATTTTGACGATCTTATAAGTTAAAAATACGTCATAACCACAGTAAATACTTGCTTCATTTATGTTTACAAATGAAAAGTCTTTATTCTTTCCTACAGTTTCTTTAAAGGATGGCGGTCTAAAACCAAATTCTCTAAAACTAATTTCACTTAGACCATGCTTTTCCTGATTATTGAGAAGATAGTCAGCAAGCAGGGTATCAAAAGAGACGCCTTTAAGATCGAGACCATGATTATAAAAAATTTGCCTATCAAATTTACAATTTTGCAAAGCTTTTTCTTTTTTTGGATTCTCGATCCAATGTCTTATTCTTGAAAATACATCTTCAATTGATAGTTGCCTTAGAGTCTCTTTTTTTGATTGATGAGCAATAGGTATGTAAAAGAGTTCTTCAGTTCCTTCTCCTAAACAAAATCCTATACCAACAAGTTCAGCCTCAATTGGATTTAAATTATTCGTTTCCGTATCTAAAGCAACAATATCATCATTGACATCTAATTTTTTAGATAATTTATCTAGTAAATCAAGATTATTAATAACTTTTACATTGATTTTTGGAAGTTCACTTCCTCTTTGCAAATTATTTTTAATTAGGATTTTTGATTCTTTTGACTGATCTTTATCAATATTATTTTTACTAAAACCTCCTTTACTAAAAATAGAATTAAAAATATCAATTTGTCTATGTAAAGTTGATAATTCTAATCTTTGAAGTGATTCAGAAAGGGATTCTTGATTTATATTTTTTAATTCATAACCATTATTTAATATCAATGGAACTTTAGTATTTATTTTTGCTAAATCTCTAGAAAGAAATGCATTAAACTTGTCACTTTTGAGTTTTTCTATAACTGAGCCTTTAATAAAACCTCTGTAATTTTTATCATTATTTTGCAGGACCTTATCCAAAGCTGTATATATTCCATCAAGTGTATCGTTCTCTTTTAGAAGATTGATTGCGGTTTTTGGACCAACTCCTTTTATTCCAGGAATATTATCTGAGCTGTCTCCTGTTAAAGCTTTAAGATCTACTACTCTATCTGGTGAAACACCTAATTTTTCTTTAACTCCATTTTCTTTCATTAAGGTTGGATTACCACTTTTTGCATATGGACCTCCACCCATATAAAGGACATAAATATCTTTTTTATCATCAACTAATTGAAATAAATCTCGATCTCCAGAAAGAATATTTACACACCATCCTTTCGATGAAGCATCATTTGCGATTGTGCCTAAGAGATCATCAGCTTCAAAACCTGGAGATTTAAAAATTGGTAAGTTAAGACTTTCTTTTAAAATAAGTTCTAATTGTTCAATATCTTGAAAAAAAATATCAGGAGCCACATCTCTATTTGCTTTATAGTTCGGATCTAATTCATGACGAAACGTCGGTTGCTCTGTATCAAAGGCAATACAAATACCTTCAGGACTTATGTTTTTACAATTATCAAGAAGACTTTTTAGAAAACCATATGTCACACTAGTTGGAAATCCCTCTTTTGTTGTTAAACCTCCATCCCTACTTTTGCTAAATGCATAAAAACTCCTAAAAGCAAGTGAATGTCCATCAACTAATAGTAATATCGGCTTTGATGAATTTTTGTCAGACATAGAGTTATTTTCTTTTAGACCATGGAGGAATATCAATGAATATTTTTTCTCCCGTTTCTAACCCATTAATTACCGAAGTTTGGCTTCCACTACTTATTCCAAATTCTACCTCTTCAAACTTTGGAGAATTATTTTTATCTAGTTTTAATATCCCTTTTTTCCCCTTTTCAGTGACGATTGAAACTGTTGGAACTAAGATTTTTTCGACATCATCTTCTACTTTAAATTCTAAATCAGCCGTCATCCCAATTTTTATATCATTAGAAATTTCTTTAAATCTTAATGTCACCTCGAAAGAAGTCACATTATTGTCCTTGATTGCTCTTGGTGCAATCTTTATGATTTTTGCTTGATATTTTTTAGAAGGATATGATTCAATTCTTACGAAGGCTTCTTGTCCAATTTTTATTCGACCTATATCACTTTCAGGTACCTTTGCAATTATTTCAATCCCATCTGATAATTCGAAAATAAAATTCTTTGCTGAAGTATTTGAGCTCATATTTGCAATAGGTGCTACATATGATCCAATCTCTGCGTATTTAGAGGTAATAGTTCCAGAGAAAGGAGATTTTATGAGATAAAAACTTTCTTCAGATATTGCATCATTAAGTTTTGCTCTTGATGTATTGTATTTGGTTTTGAAGTCTTCGAAATTTTCTTTACTAATAGCACCTTCTTTATATAGGTATTCTCTTCTTAAAAAATCAGATTTTTGTTTATCATTTCTAATCTTTAATTCTTTTAATTTAAATTTAAATTCTTTATCATCAAGAGTTCCCAAAAGTTGTTCTTTGTTAACTTTATCCCCTTCCTCAACAAGAAGAGTTTGAATAAATCCAGGTTTACGAGGACTGATCTTTACCGTTTTTATTGCTTTTATTTCTCCACTACTATTTATACTTTCCGAAAGTATTCCTTTTTTTACATCGACTACATAATTAGAAATATCTTTAGGTTTATTTTTTTTTATATTGTTTGATAAAAAGATAACAAAACTAGCAATTATAAAAATTAAAATTCCTGATTTATAATTAAGATTTTTTTTAATTAGCTCAAACATGTTTGTTTTAAAATTTATTCTGAAATAAAAATTCTTTGAAAACTAATCAACAAAATATTACTTTTTGAAATAGAGATTAGATAATAAATATTATATTACTTATAAATACTCTTTGATTAATTTCTTTGGAAATTTATTTATATGTTGAAAGCAGGAATTGTAGGATTACCAAATGTTGGTAAATCAACTTTATTTAATGCACTTGTAGAGAATTCAAAAGCTCAAGCTGCTAATTTCCCTTTTTGTACCATTGAACCTAATAAAGGAATAGTTTCAGTCCCTGATGAAAGGTTGCAAGAACTTGGTAAATTTAGTTCAAGTCATAACATTATTCCAACTAAAATTGAATTTGTTGATATCGCTGGATTAGTAAAGGGTGCTAGCAAGGGAGAGGGGCTTGGAAATAAATTCCTTTCAAACATTAGAGAAGTTGACGCAATTGTTCATGTCGTAAGGTGCTTTGAGGATACTGAAGTTATTCATGTCTCAGGCAAAGTTAATCCGCTAGACGACATAGAAATAATAAATTTAGAGCTTAACTTAGCAGATTTAAGTCAGTTACAAAAAAGGCGAGAAAGAATAAAAAAGCAAATAAAGACAAATAAGGAAGCCGCCACTGAAGACTTTATACTTGAAAAAATAGAATTAAGTCTTGAGAAAGGAATTCCAGTTAGATCAATTGATTTAAGTAATGAAGAAACAATCATAATTAAACAATTAGGCTTCTTAACTGCTAAGCCAATTATCTATGCTACCAATCTAAGTGAGAGTGACTTAGAGAAAGGTAATGATTACTCTGACAAGGTTATTAAATTTGCAAGTGAAGAGAAAGCTGAATGTGTAAAAATTTCTGCTCAAGTTGAATCAGAGTTAGTAGATTTAGATATTGAGGAAAAGATGGATTATCTAAATGATCTTGGTGTTAAAGAAGGTGGATTATCTTCACTGATTAAAGCGACTTATAAACTATTGGGATTAAAAACATATTTTACAACTGGTGAAAAGGAGACCAAGGCATGGACTATAAAAAGTGGAATGACTGCTCCCCAAGCGGCAGGAGTAATTCATACTGATTTCGAAAGAGGATTTATAAGAGCCCAAACAATTTCATATGAAAATTTAATAAATTCTGGATCAATAGTAAATGCAAAAAATAAGGGGCTTGTAAGAAGTGAGGGCAAAGAATATGTTGTTTGTGAAGGGGATGTTATGGAATTTTTATTTAATGTATAATTTATGAACAAATATTATTGTCCCTATTGCAATCCTAAATATCAATTTCCTCTTGAGAATTATGAGAAATTGGTATGTCGATTATGCGGAGAGGATTTAATTAAAAAACCAATAATTCAAATTAAGCAATTAATAGCTTTATTATTGGTGTTTTCCCTTTCATTCCCTTTGATCTTTATAATATTATCCTCAATAATAAATACAGGTAAAGATCAAAAAGAAAACTTTTCATACACAAATTCTTCAATAAGAAATCATAAAAGATTATTACCCCCTGCATAATGAATTATTTACACATGAATTTTGTTCTTTAATTAATTTTTTGTCATTTTCAAAGATTTTAAATTTATTTTCGCTACTTCTTGTCGTAGAGAAAGTAGAACATTGATCTTTACAGCCTCCATTAATCTTATTATGAGCTTTAATTTCTAAGATCTCGAAAGAAAAAAATAAAATAAATAAGTTAATAAATATCTTTGATTTTAAGCTCATTTTTTTATCTTAATTAATGATTAATATAATCAACTTTAAAATATTTTTTTTATCTTTTTAAATTTAATTAAAAACTTATTCTTTTGAATTTAAAACAAATTGGTCATTTATAGAAATTTAAAAACTATGTTTTATTTTGAATTTGCTCGCATATAATTGGTTAGTTGCTTTAATATAAAGCAAACATTAAATTTTGGTGAAATGGAAGTTTCTACATTTTTAAAGTATATCCTAAGTTTTATATGTTCAATATTGCTAATATCAGGACCAGCTTTTGCAGGAGCTAATGTTGCAGTTAAAGGAGAAGGTGATGAAGTACCAAGTTATGTTCGTTCTAATATAACAGGATTCGATTTTCACGGAGAAGATTTACATTTGTCTTCAATAGCTGGAGCAGTTGCCAGAGATGCAGACTTTAGTGATGTTGATTTACATGGTACAACTTTAACTTTATCTGACCTAAAAGGTTCTAATCTAAATGGTATAGATTTAACTGATACTCTATCTGATAGAGTTAATTTTCAAAAAACTGACCTGAGAAATGCTGTTTTAGTTAATATGATTGCTTCTGGAAGTAGTTTTGCCGGTGCACAAATTGATGGAGCAGATTTTACATTTGCAATTTTAGACAGTGAAGATCAAAGAAATTTATGCAAAATTGCCGATGGAGTTAACCCAACAACAGGTGTAGCCACTAGAGATAGTTTGGAATGCAATTAGCTTTTAAATATATATTTTTTTTTTATTTATCATTTTGTAAATATTACCTTTTAAATCCTGATAGATAAATTCTCCATTTAATTTAGATTTGTTAAATTTAGCGAGTCTTGCCCGATGGATATTAGTTTTTAGTGCTAAAACGCTCTCTTTTTCGTATAAGCCTATTATTAAATCCATATTTGGATCTTTAATTAGTCTTTCATTATTTCTTAGAAAAATCTTTTCTATTTTTGCCTCTTTATTAGTGAATTTATTTTTAAAACTTTTAACTTTATTAATTTTTTTATTCGAAAAAAATTTATTTTTAAAAACAAAACAAAGTAATATTAAAATTAATAAAGTGAGAAAAATTCTGATCATGTTATTTCATTTTTATTTTTAAGTCAAAACCAATATTACTCTCTTCAGTTAGAATCTCTTTTTTAAAAACTCCATAAGAAAAAATTTCTATAAGTACTCTTACAGCTTTATAAAATAAAATTATTAAAAATATAACTGTAAATATATAAATATCTACAAGCTTATTAAATTCCTTATTATTTTTCATTTAGATTATTATGAGAAGATTTTAAGCAATTATTTTTTTCATATTGGGATATGGTCCAAAATGTTCAATGCAATTTCTTCCTAATACTGTACCTAATTTAATTGCTTTTTCAATAGGCCAACTTTCAGCTAAACCATAAAGTATCCCTGCAGCAAATGAGTCACCACATCCATATGAATCAATCTTGGGATCATTATTATTAATCGCGTTAAATCTTCCTCCTGGTGTATATATACCACCCTTTTCACCTTCTGTTTTAATTACATATCTGTGTTTTTTGTCCAAGTCAGATAATAAAAAAGATTCATCAGGATCTAAATTACTTCCAATTAAGGCGTCTAAATTTACTTTTGATTGATTAATTAAATCAATTCCAACTCTTGGTGTTGTGCATAGTATTTTTGCTTCCCTAGCTTTTTTGAACAAATTATTATCTCCAGCCGTTATAAATATTCCATCCATATCACAAAGAATATTCCAATCCAAATCATCATTAAAAGAAGGAGCTAATCTTTTACCAATTATAGTTATTGATCTTTCTCCATTTTTATCAATTAAGCTAAATCCTTTCCTTGTCGGTTCAGATCTCCAAGCCACATGAAGGTTTATACCGATTTTTTTAAAGAATTCAAAACTTTTTTTTCCATAATAATCTTTACCTAATGAAGAGAAGAAATGAATTTCATTATTTGAAAGTTCATAAAGTGTTTTTGCTATTAATGCGCCTCCTCCTGCAGGAAGTTCTAATGACGTTTTTGCGTGAGTTATAATTCCCGGTTCTGGTAATGAATCAACCTTAAGAAAGTTGATCCACTCTATATGACCGATAACTGCAAATTTTAAATTTCCTTTGATGTATTTATTTTTACTAAATAAATTATTTTTGTTATCTACCATTAAAATAAGGAACACTATTTTTAAGTTAAAACTTATTAAGTCATGAATTCATTTAATTTATTAAAAGATAATAAATATATTCTTAGTTATCTTTACCTGTTTTTATCAATTTTAGGAGCTATTCTTCCAATGATATCAAATTTTAATTTTGCTATGGAGTATGGATCAAGTTTTGATCTTAGTCAATTTATTCAATTGGCAAATGCAAATCCAGCTGCAGAATCAATCTCTAGAGATTTATTAATTGGAGCTAGTGCTGTATTTATATGGATTGTGAATGAATCAAGAAAGCTTAATATGAAAAATATGTGGATTGTTTATGTAGGCACTTTCTTAATTGCTTTTGCATTCTCAGCACCTTTTTTTCTATTTCTTAGAGAGAGAAGAATAATTGAAATGAATTTAGGATAAATTATTTACCTTATATTTTTTATTTAATAGTGCGATCGTTAAAATGAAGCACATTGTAGAAATTAAAATCCATAATCTTGTAGTATCTCCATAATAATCTAGTATTCTTCCTGAAAAGAATGGACCAATTAAATAACCTAAGGCAAAACATTGAGAAAGGAGAGCAGTTGCTAATCCTTTTTTATTAATTGGAGCAATTTTAAAAACTATATCTGAAGAAGTTGGAAGAAAAGATGAAGCTCCAATGCTTGAGAAAATAATCGCGATTAGCATTATATATATACCAATTGTCTGAAAATAATTTGATATATATAAGAGAAAGGCACTAATACCAAAATTAAATAAGCTAAACTTAATTCCAAAAAATCTTTCTTTTTTAGAAAGCCAATTCCCAATTGGCCATTGCATGATAAACAATAAAATTAATTGTGCTGAAATTATATAACTAGTAATCGTTTCACTAAGTGAATCTTTAAATATACCTCTTTTAACAAAATCCAATGGAAGTATTACTTGATTTAATGCTAAACAGGTTGTTAATAGGATAATTGAAGTAAATATAATAATTGTATTTTTATGCCAATTGTTTTTACTAATAGATATTTCTATACTGTTCTTGATATCAAAATCTTTGATGTGTTTTTTGATTATTTCTTTCTTGCTTGAAATTAAAAAAATTATTATGGTTAGACATAAAATATCATTAATAAAATTTGTTTTAAAATAAAATAAGTAATTAAGTAAACTCCCAATAAAAACTCCAAGAAAAGTTCCTAATGCTTCTGAACTTCTTACCAATGCATAGGCTTTTTTTGTTTCTATTGGAAAACATAAATATGGAACTGCAAATTCTGCAGTAGGCCAATAAATACCAGCTGCTGCACCTATTAGTGATTGTCCAAATATATATGACGAAGAATCTCGCGATATTATTAAACATAGACTTGCAACTATACCTAATAATGATGAAATTTTTAATGGCTTCTCAATATCTCTATTTTTATTTAGATAATTTCCTGTAATAAACCTTGTGATTGTCCCAATAATTGCTGATAAAGTAAAACCAAGTCCAATTTCAGTCGCCGAAAGACCTATCTTATTAAAAATAAGTGAGGTTAAATAAATTACTCCTCCAGCACCAAATGCGGCAAAAAATCTTATTTTAGTAATTAACTTTAATTGGCTAGGGAACTGCATCCACCAAATTTGTGCAGTTTTTAAACTATAAGGATTAACCACAATTGAAATTCATTTTTATACTTTGTTTAAGTTTTTTAAATTTATTTTCAGCAAATTTTACTTCAAAAGCTGCTGAAAAGATAAATATAAAATTTGAAGAAATGTCTATTCCAATTTCAATAGATGAATTATCAGGATTAGATCAACTTAGTCAAGATTCTACTGAAATAATAGATTGGTTTAGGAATAATGGTTTAGAAAAAATATTTGAATTATCAAAATATTTAAAATTTCCAATATTTAAGCAAGATGGTTTTTCAAAACAATTATTAAGAAGTTGGATTGGAAAAAAAGTGCTTTCTGAATTAAGTAATACATTTATAGTGCCAAATAATATTAATGGAATTCAAGTATATAATACGATTGAAAAATTATTAGAACAAAAAAAAGAGATATCTACTATTGATATTTTAAAAACTATACCGGCAAAGGAAATTCAACTTGATATAGACAATTTAATAAGAATTATATCCTCTTGGAAAAAAGCTTTGGAAGAGCAGCAAAACTATACTAAAAAATTAAAATTTTTAGATAAGAGTGAGGAAAATATAAGTTTAATATTTAATCATAATACCGACTTAGATACAAAATCTTATCGAATAAGCTTAAAAGTACCTCACAGAGAAGAAATATTATCTCTAAAACTATGGATACCAGTAATAAATCAAAAAAAAGATTTAATAATTTTTATGCCTGGATTAGGTGGCGATATAGATAACTTTAGTTGGATAGGATCAGGTTTAAGTAAAAAAGGTTGGCCAGTAATATTTATTGAGCATAAAGGTAGTGACTCAGTTGCATTAAATTCATCGATAAAAGGTGATGAAGCACTCCCTGGGAGCGCTGATATTTATTTGTACCGGATAAAAGACTTAGATTTTGTAATCAATGCTTATAAACAAGGTCAGCTTGGTTTTAAAGATAGCAGTTCATATATTTTAATGGGGCATTCTCTCGGGGTTTTAATTTCGATGTTGTACGAGGGGAATCCACCTAATAATGAATTACTATCAAGATGTGAAAATGCTTTAGATGATTTTGCTTTAACTAATTTATCAAAGCTGCTTCAATGCCAATTATCAGAGATACCTATTCCAGAATTTGAAAAATCTAAAGAATTAAAAGCAATAGTTGGCTTTAATAGCTTCGGAAGTTTAATTTGGTCAAATAAAATGAATTCTGGTATAGATGTACCAATATTATTTATTGGAGGAACTTTTGACTTGATTACACCTTTAGTAAGTGAACAATTTAATTTATTTTTAGCAAATGAATCAAATCAATTAAATAGATTTCTGATAGTTGAAGGTGCAAGCCATTTCTCTCCCATAAGGGTAGAAAATAAAAATTTAAGTCAAATACAAAGTAGTGATGTTTTTAAAATTCAAGAAAATTTGATTGGTATAAATCCTTACAAATTTCAGAATTTCACATTAAAAATAATTATCCAATTCCTAAATGAGCTTCAAAAAAATAAAGGACTAAAACCTATTCAAAAGCAGAAAATCGATAATCTTAATTTCCACATTCTTGGAGAAAAAGAATTGAAGATAATATTCAGCAATTAATATTTTATTCGAGGATCGAAAAATGCAATCATAATATCTATTAATAAATTAATTGAAATAATTATTATTGAAGTAACAATTACAATCCCTTGAACAAGGTTATAGTCTCTTTGTAAGATTGCTTCTTGCAACTTTAAGGCTAATCCTGGCCATGAGAATGTGACTTCAATAAGTAATGCGCCACCTGCTAAAGAAGCTATTGCAAAGCCAGTTATGGTGAAAATAGGTATTAATGCATTTGGAAAAGCATAATTATATAGAATATTTTTCTCATTAATTCCTCTGCAAGTAGCTGCATCTACGTAATCGCTTTTATAAGCTTTCTCAAGATTTAATCTTAAAGATCTACTAAAAATACCACTTAAAAGGAAACCTAGTGTAATTGAGGGTAGAGCTAAATGATATAAAGCTCCTTGAAATGCATTAAAATCATTTTTTAAAATACTATCCAAAATTAAAAATCCTGTAATACTATGAGGATTTTCAGCTATTGGAAATCGTCCTCCAATAGGCAGTACTCTCAAAATAACAGAAAATATTAATTGCATCATCATGGCTCCCCAAAAAGGTGGGATTGCATAAGAACTTATACCAATTATCCTTGAAATATAATCATATTTTTTATTTTTATTTCTTAATCCCACAAAACCTAAAGGAAAACCAATAAAAATAGCTATTAAAATTGAAAATAAACCAAGTTCAATTGTTGCAGGAAGTGCATTTCGAATTATTTGTATCACAGGTTCTTGGTTACTGAGAGAATCACCTAAATTTAAATTTATTAGATTTTTAATAAAGTTTATATATTGAATTTTTATCGATTGATTTAATCCAAGTTTAATTCTCATCAATTCTCTTGCTTCTTGGTCTGCTCCAGATCCTAAAATTGCATCAATAGGATCTCCAGGTGCAATTCTCAAAAGTATAAATATTAAAGAAGATATAATCCATAAATTTATAGGCATTAATGATATCTTTATGATTGTGTAATTGAATACGTTTTTTATATTACTTTTCATTTTTAAGAAGTTCACTCATCTTGATAATTCCTGCTCCATTAAAAATTGGTTTTGATATATTATTTTGAGCCCAAGCTTTCTGAGAAGAAGTCCAAATAGGTATATAAGGTAATGATTTAGATGCCAATTTTTCTATTTCAAGAAGTTTATTTAATCTCGCAACTCCCTCAAGACTTTCACTTTCTTTAAATAACTTCTCCACTTTTTCTGAGGCCCAAAAACTGCCACTGAACACAGACTCACCTTTTAAACAATGATTTTCAATAAATTTTTCACAACTTAGCAAAGGGGAGAGGTAAGCTTCTGGATCTGAATATGCACCTGTCCAATCAAGAATCACTAAAGGATATATCCCTTTACTTAAATTTTTATAAATTGTGGTAGATTCTACGCCATTAATGCTTATTGAAAAACAATCTTTCATTTCTGCTTTTATACTTTGTTGCCAATAAAAAGCTATCAATTTATCTGTAGGGACATTAGATCTAAAGGTAAGTGGTAAATTAAGAATATTACCATCGCAATAACCTTGATCTCTAAAAATTCTTTTAGCTCCCTTTGGATCAAAATCAGGCCAAGAAACAGAATTATCTTTCTTAAGTATTAGTGGAATTAATGATGATGCTGAATTTCTTAAACTGAAACTTACTTTATCTCTTATTAATTCTCTATTTAAGCTTTTTGCTATTGCTAATCTTATATCATTATTATTTAAAGGTTTTTTATTTGTCCGTAAACTTATAAAGCTTATTTCTATTGGTTCACTTTTGCCTTCTTTTATATCTTCTTTTTGATTTAATAAATTTAGTCCGTAACGCAAAGTATCTTCAATTGAATTTGATAAAAGCACATCAACTTGTTTACTTATAAAAGCACCATATAAAGCTGAGGAACTATTATATCCAATAAAATTTATGCCCTTGTTTTTAGTTTTATTACCCCAATAACTTTTATTAGGGTATAAAGTTTGTATTTCATTAGAGAATCTTTTCAATTCGTATTTTCCAGTGCCAATAAAATTGTTATTTAAAAATTTGTCAAAATGATCTTGATAAAACTTTGGAGAAATAGGTGTCAAATTGATAGAGGTTAATAAACCCTTTATTGAACTTGATGGCTTATTTAGATTAATTATTAATAAATCCTTTGTTGGGGTTTCTATCGATTTTATTTTTTTATTTAAAATATAATTTAACGTACCGATATTTTGAAATCGTTCTATCGTGAATTTCATTGCATATGAATCAAATGGGGTGCCATCATGAAAAAGAATATTTTTTTTCAATTTAATCAAAATTTTTAACTTATCATTAGAAATAATTGGCTTATATTTTGCTAGTTTTGGTATTAATTCTCCTTCATTATTTAGTTCATAAAGTGTATCACCTAAGGCATTTAATAATTGGTAGGATTTGAGAGTACTAGCTCTCGCTGGATCTATAGATTCAATTTTTCCCGAACTTGCAATTATTATATTTTGAGAAGGATTAACTTTCTTTGTACATGAATATTGAGAAAAGATGGCTATTACAGCACAAGTTATAGATACAATTCTTCCATAATATTTTAATTTATGCATTATTAACTAATTATTTACTTTCTACTTCACATGAGGATGAAAATATGATTTTATTTAGTGATAACTGAAAAGTTTGATATTCGCAAAAATTAATAGGCCACTCTCTTACCCAGCAAATGTTCATATTAGGGTTAAATCCAATTACTTGATAATTTTTTTCGGAATTAATTATTTTTATACATTTTCCAATATCAATATTTTTTTTAGATTTATTTTTTGTAATATTCATCTATCTAAAAGTTATTTCTTCTTTGATTAAACAAGTTATTTTACTTTTTGCAAATTAATTTAAATACAATTTAATTGAGCAGCAATAAATTTAACTTCTGGAAGTGCATTTAATTGGTTTTTAGAAATATCAATATTACCATTTGGGACATGATGTGTTATCACAACTATTTCTGCTTCATTTTCTCTCGCATCCAACTGAATAATAGACTCTATCGAAACATCATTATTACCAAAAATATTCCCTATTTTGCCTATAACACCAGGTGTGTCTTTACATATAATTCTAAGATAATTTTTCTTTCTTATTTCTTCAGAATTTATTACATGGCATTTTCTCCAGAAATCAAAAGATAATAAGGGATCAATAAAGTTTTCTTTTGACATATTTTTTTTCATTGAAAGGGCTTTGAGATTGAGGATGTCTGATACGACTGAAGATGCTGTAGGCCCACTTCCGGCTCCAGGCCCATAAAGCATTATTTCTCCAATAGGATCACCGTCTACAAGTATTGCATTATTGACTCCTTCGATAGTAGATAAGGGATGACTTTTAGGAATTAGTGTTGGACCAACCCAAATATTCAGAGGAAGAGAATCGTTAATATTGTTATCTTTATTTCGTTCCGAAACTGCTAATAATTTAATTTCAAAACCTAATTTATCGGCATATTCAATATCTTTTAAGTCAATTTTATTTATACCCTCTGTATTGATTTTGCTTCGATCTATTTTCCCTCCAAAAGCTAATTCTGATAAAATTGAGATTTTATCTGCGGCATCTTGTCCTTCAACATCTGCACTTGGATCTAGTTCGGCATATCCAAGTTTTTGCGCCAGTTCTAAACTTTCTTTAAAAGCCGCTTTTTCAGTTGACATTTTTGACAAGATGAAATTTGTAGTTCCATTTATTATCCCTGCCATCTTAATAATTTGATTACTTTTTAAAGATCTTTTAAGAGGCTCGATAATAGGTATTCCTCCACAAACTGCAGCTTCAAATAATATATAGACACTATTTTCTAAAGCGACTTTATAAATTTCTTCTCCATATCTAGCCATAACAGCTTTATTCGCAGTAACTACTGATTTTCCATTTCTCAAGGATTTTAAAATAATATTCTTAGCAACATCAGTGCCTCCCATAACCTCAACTATTACATCAATAGAGGGATCATCTATTAATTTATTGGGATCAGTTATAAGTAATTCTTTCTCTATATTGACTTCTCTTTTCTTTGAAATATTTTTAACTACTATTTTTGCAATTTCAATCTGTTTTAGAATAGGATGAATGTTTTTTTCTCCCTTTAGAATGTTATATACACCTTTACCAACAGTTCCAAAACCAATAATGCCTATTCTCAATTTATCCATTTTCTTTAAATGTAGATAATTTAATTTTATATTATTGTGTATTTATAAATTCATTAGCTTGAGATTTCATTTTTATTAAAATATTTAGAAATCCATTAGATCTTGAAGGCGTTAGACTTTTATTTAGACCCGTATCTTCTATAAAATTATTATTTAAATTTAAGATCTCCTGTGGCGATAAATCATTTAATCCACTGATTAGAAAAGATAATAAACCTCTTGTAATTAAGGCATCAGAAAAACCTTGCCAATATATTTTACCTTCTTTAATTGTGCCTTTAACATATACTTCTGAAACACATCCTTTTACTTTATTTTCTGGAATTAATATTTCATTGTTAGGAGATTGTAATTTTTTTCCAAGCCATAAAATATATTCATATTTTTTTTTTGGATCATTTGTTGATTTTAGCTTTTTAACTATATTATTTAAATTAAAATAAACTTCCTTATTTTCCATCCTTAGTTAAATAATAATTATCTTATTATATAAAAATTTCATTATCAGTAATGAATCCGTTTAAAGGAATGTCCCAATTATCTTTAGTTAAAAAACTTTTACTTACACATTTATTTGTAAGTACTCCAATGCAAGGTATTAATCTCCAGTCTTTATTAGCCCTAAGTTTGTCGTAATAACCACCACCATAGCCAAGACGGGTTAATTTTTTGTCAACTGATAAACAAGGAACAAAAATATATGATATTTGTCTTGAACTTAATAAATCTGAATTATTTGGAGAAAAAATTCCTTCTTGATCTTTTATTAAAGGAGCGTCGTCCCAAGTATAAAAATCAATTCTCTTGCTTAAATTGCACTTCGGTAAAGCTAACGGATATTTTTTTCTTAATTCCCTTAAATCTACTTCATCTTTTAAAGGCCAGTAAATTGCAAAAAATTTATTAATCCATTTATTTCTATCTAAAGTTGTTAAGAATCTTTCTACATTTTCTTTAACACTCTTCTTCTCAGATAAAGAGCTTTCACTCATTATTTTTTTAAATTTATCTCTTTCAAAACTTTTAATCATTTTTATATATAAGAATTTTTAATTTATTAATTCATTAAATTTAGTTAATGCAATAGCTAATGCATCTGCGGAGTCATCTGGCTTGGGAGGATAATCAAGTTTTAAACTATACATTACTGAATCTAATATATCTTTTTTAGTGGCTTTACCAAATCCAGTAATCGCTAGTTTTATTTGAGCTGGTGCGTATTCAGTTATAGGTATATTAAAAGATCCTAGAGTCATCATAATTACACCTCTTGCTTGAACAACACTTATTGTTGTACTTGATTTATAAAAAAAGTATTTTTCTACAGCTGCATAATCGGGTTTCCATTTATTAATTAATTCTTTGAGATCAATGAAAATTTCAAGAAGTCTATTTTCTTCTTTCTGATCTTTTTGTGTTTCGATAATTCCACAATCAAGAAGAGATTTTTCATTTCTCTTGACTTCAATTATTCCATATCCTACTCTTGCTAATCCAGGATCTATTCCAATAATTATCAATATTAATCCTCATTTATTGCTAGTTGAAATTTTGATAAGTTTTCTTTTTCATCAATTTCAAAAACTTTGCAAAACGCTTTTATTACCTTTTCTCCAGAGTCAACTTGTTCAAGAGGATCTTTTCTTAATCGATGCCTCAATGAGCAAGTTATTACTCTTGCTACATCGTCATCGGATACTTCATCTCTCCCTTCAAATGCTGCGATTGCTTTGGCGGATCTATTGGTGACAATATCTCCTCTTAATCCATCAACATCTAATTCTCCGCAAATAGCAGAAATATTTAATCTTAAATCATCATCAATTTTTACTTTACTTAGATTCTTTTGAGCCGCTACAACCTTTTCCTGGAGCTCAGATTGTCTTTCATTCATTATATTAATAAATCCTTCTGGATCATTATCAAAAGAAGTTCTTTGATCAACTACTTTAACTCTTAAATCAGCATCTCTTACAGTTTTTACTTCAACACTCATCCCAAATCTGTCCAATAACTGTGGTCTAAGTTCACCTTCCTCTGGATTCCCAGAGCCTATTAGTACAAATCTAGCTGGATGCCTAACTGATACTCCTTCTCTTTCGACTGTGTTCCATCCAGAAGCTGCAGAATCTAAAAGTACATCAACTAAATGATCATCTAACAAATTTACTTCATCAACATATAAAAGACCTCTATTTGCCTTAGCTAAAAGCCCAGGTTCGAAAGCTTTAATACCTTCGCTCAACGCTTTTTCGATATCAATTGTTCCACATAATCTATCCTCAGTCGCTCCTAAAGGTAGATCTACCATTGGTACTTGTTTGTTATCAAGCTCAAGATTTTTTCCTTCTCCAATTTTTTCAAGAACTTCTTGACTCTGCAAATCAGGATCATTTGGAGAACTATTGTATGGATCTCCTTTGACTACTTCAATAGCCGGTAATAGATCTGCCAAAGCTCTAATAG
>CACNWD010000012.1 GCA_902624085.1 uncultured Prochlorococcus sp. | reverse complement strand
TCCTCTTGATAAAAAAATTAATTCTCAAAGAAATAATCAATTATCAGAAGAAGATTTATTATATGACGAATTCAATTATCTTTTGGACGAATAATATTTATCGATTTTTTATTTATGTTAATTACTAATAGAATATCAATAAATGCTATCGGCAAGATTAAAAAATCTTGGATAGCGGATGGAATTAATCAATATAGAAAACGGATGCCTAAACTATCAATTTATGAATTTAAAGACTTTAAATTTAATAACCTGAAAAATCTTTATCAGAATAATATTATTATTAGCCTCACCGAAGAAGGTAAATTATTCAATTCTCATGATTTCTCTTCCTTACTTTTAAATTTTGATAATAAGAAAATTTCTTTTTTTATTGGTGATGCAGATGGGCTTTCAAATAATATAAAATCTAACTCTGATCTGCTACTAAGCCTCTCTCCTCTAACCTTTCCACATGAGCTTGCACGTTTAATATTAATTGAGCAAATTTATCGAGCAGTTTCCATCTCACAAAACTCTCCGTACCATCGATCCTGAAATATTTCTTCAATAAATCATAACTATTTAATTACACGAACTAATATATAGTACATATATACTATACAGATATTAAGTATAGGTCCGTAATGAAAAAAACAGGATTACCATTGCTAAGTTTCTCTGTATCAGCAGGATTTCCTTCTCCTGCTGATGATTATACAGAAGAGAACATAGATCTAAATGATTATTTAATACAAAATCCTTTTAGTACTTTTTTCATAAGAGTCAAAGGTGATTCAATGATAAATTCGGGAATTCAAGATCAAGACCTGATAGTCGTAGATAAAAGCATAATTGCAAAACCAGGTGATATTGTAATCGCGATTATAGATGAAAGATTTACTGTAAAACGGCTAGAGAAGAAGGATGATACTTTTTATTTAAAATCAGAAAATCGCAATTATCCAGATTTACATTTAAAAAATTATAGTAATATGCAAATCTGGGGTGTTGTTATATATTCAATACATAATTGCAGGTAGACAATTAGAAATGAATGCTATAGCTTTGATCGATGGAAATAATTTTTATGCATCATGCGAGCAAAGCATTAATCCATATTTAAGAAATAAACCATTAGTAATTTTATCTAACAATGATGGATGCATTATTGCGCGAAGTGCAGAAGCTCGTATTTTAAAAATAAGGATGGGAGAACCTTATTTTAAAATAAAGGAGAGACTAAATAAATTAGGAGTAATAGTTTTGAGTTCAAACTATTCACTTTATGGTGATATGAGCAAAAGATTAATGAATTTATTAAAAAAAAATTGTGAGAAAATAGAAATTTACTCTATTGACGAAGCATTCATTTCTATACATAGACCGCATAATAAAGATTTATCTCCTTGGGCAAGGAAATTAAGAACTTTGATATATCAGAATCTAGGCTTAACGATCACAATCGGGATTGCTGAAAATAAATTAAGAGCAAAATTAGCTAATAAATTAGCAAAAAGAATTAATTATTCAGCTGGTATATTTGATCTGGGAATTACAAATGATAAAAATTCGTATTTAAAAGAAATTAACGTAGATAATATTTGGGGCATTGGGACTCAAACTTCACGATGGTTAAGAAGTAAAGGAATTAAAAATGCTAAAGAATTAAAAGACATGAATCAGAATGAGTTAAAAAAGAAATTAGGAGTTGTAGGACAAAGAATTCAACTAGAATTAAAAGGTTATCAATGCCTTCCCATAGAAGAGAAGAGAAATCAAAAAAAAGAAATTCGTGTTAGCAGAAGTTTTAGTAAACCAATAACAAAATTAGAAGAGTTAAAACATGCTTTAGCAATTTATACAATAAGAGCATCAGAAAAAATGAGGGCTCAAAATTTGCAAGCCTCTTCCATCACAATTTTCACAAGAACTAGTCATTATTCAAAATTTAATTATCAAAAAAGTGTTTATAAGAAACTTGTTGAGGCCACTAACGATACAAATATCATTTTAAAAATAGTCATTGAATTATCTAAAGAAATTTATCATCCTGAATATAAATTAACCAAAGCAGGCGTTTTAATGCAAGAGTTAAGTGAATTTACTTACTTTCAAAAATCAATCCTAAATTATTCTTCTAAAAACAAATTAGACAAAGAAAGAAAACTAATCCAAACGATTGATTCTCTAAATAATAAATTTAAGAATGAAGTCATTACATGGGGTATCGCAAAAAAGAATCAATCATGGGGTATGAATAGGAAATTATTAAGTGGTACATCAATTACCGATATTGAGAAAATTCCAACTATAATTATTTAATATAATATTATGATGGAATTTATTTTATTTCTAAATAAATTAGACAAAGATATATTTGAATTAATAATGAAAACAAACTATTCAATAGAAGAAAATTCTGCTTTATGTTTAATAGATAAGAAATATACTGGATTCCATAAAAGGAGAGAAAAAGTGATTGTTATATGTACTAAGAACGTGAAAAACATAACCAATTTCACAAATAAAATAACATCAAATAATAAAGATAATCACAAAACAAAGCTCTATATAAGGAGAGCACTAAGACATGAAGCAACGCATATGGTTCAAGCATGCAATGGTGATAAAATAATTGGAGATATAAATGAGATAAAAAAGAAAATAAATAAAAACAAAAAAAAAGCAATTAAATCCTCAGTAAGAATATCAGGAAATTATGAGAAAGAATTGGAAGCTTATATGATGGAGGATAAACCTAGAAAAGTTAAAAAAGCAATAATTAAATATTGTTTGTAAGCGTATTATTAATTATTTAAAGCATACTTTCCACATCTTTGCTTATCAAGAGAAAAGATATGCTGCCTTTCAAGATAATAGAGATTTTGAAACTTTAGAGCATCGGAATTTAAATCATTAAAAAGATCATCTATTTCTATTGAAGAATCTGAAGTTTGCGAGGAATTTCTATCAATTAAAATTGAGATGCAATTTTCTAGAGTATTTAATCTTTGAGAACTCCAGGACTCAATAAGGTGTCTACATCGTTTTAAAGATTTGTATCTTTCTAAAAGAGATAAATTTCCAAGTAAGTTTCTTTTGGCATTAGATAATGTTGCAAGAAGTATTTCATTTGGATTAATAAAAAAGCTGAGTTTATTAATAATTTCTGGATGACTAATAGAAATAGAATCAGTAACTAATTTAAGCAAATTAACCTCAAAAAAATCATTTTTTAACTTTGAGTCTCTAATCTTATTTAAATAATTATCTCCAAAAGTCAACTCTTCAACTTTAGAAATAGAATTCCAAATTATCTTATGATGGTCAACAGAGAAGCATTCAATTTCACGATTAATCAATTCATCTCTAATAAATATTCTTAAATTTGGCAAATGTAAATAATAGAAAATTATTTCTGATTCATTCTTTTCTCTTTGATTTACTTCATTTGGGAGTTCAAATTTTTGCGATCTTCCATGCCATCTAAATCCTTTAATTTGTTTTCTTAAATCTTCTTCAAATTTGATTGCCAATCTTGCTTGGCCCATACTTAATCTTTCAGAAACCTTTTGTAGATAATGGGTCCTAGTCGCAGATTGAGGTAACTTACTTAAGAACTTTACGAGGGCAGTCACGACACTTTGAAAATTCTCTACCTTTGATAAATCTTTATTTAAAAAAATTTGATCTAATTCCCAATCGATCCAAAAAGAAGCATTTTCAATTAAGTTGAAATAATCTACTGCCGAATTTTGATTTAAATATTCATCAGGATCTTTGAATCCAGTTAGCTGAAGTACCTTTAAATTTATTTGCTGATTTAAAGATAAACTTTCTATTTCAGAAATAATTCTTTTTGTTGCTGAAATACCTGCATTGTCAGAGTCAAAATTAATAACAATATTTTTATTATCTGTGCATCTGCATAATTGTGATATCTGATACTTACTCAGGGATGATCCCTGAGCTGCAACACAGTTGTTAATTCCCTTTGCATGAAGTGATATGACATCAAAATTACCCTCAACAACTATCGCTAAATCTTTTTTTCTGATATTACTTGAAGCCTTATCGAATCCATAAAGAATTTTTCCTTTCTCAAAGACATCTGTCTCAGGAGAATTTAAATACTTCGGATTTGAGCCGTCTAGTGTTCTTCCAGTAAATCCTACAACTCTACTTTGAGAATCATATATAGGTACCATTAATCTATTTCGAAATCTATCAAAGACTTTATTTTTATTATCCTTAGAAATAATTAATCCAGCATTCAGAATGGCTTCATAAGAAAATCCTTTAACTTTTTGCAGATATTCATACAAGCTAGTCCAAGAATTAGGAGCAAAGCCTAATTCAAATTCCTCGATAATATTTTTACTTAATTTTCTATAATTTGTTAAATAATTATATGCATTATTTCCAAGAGTACTATTTAACTGTGTTTTGAACCAATTCTTTGTATCTCTTAAAATTTTAAATAATTCTTCTCTTTTAGATAATTGTTTTTTATAGTTTTCTTGTTGATTAACATCAACTGTAACGATATTAATATCATTTTTCCTAGCTAAAGATAAAACGACATCTGAGAAATTATTCCGAGTAAATTCCATTAAAAACTTAATAGAATTGCCTCCAGCACCACATGAAAAACAATAATAAAACTGTTTAGAAGGAGAGACCGTCATTGACGGTTTGCTATCATCATGGAAAGGGCAAATACCAACATATTCTTTACCCCTCTTTTTTAAAACTACATGTTCAGATATAACATCAACGATATCTGCTTTTTCTTTGACCTCCTGTATAGTTTTTGGATGAATAGAGGAACCCATAGAATTGGCTTAATTAAAAATAAAAAATATTATTAAGTTATAAATCATAATTATCAAAGAATCTACTTAAATTCACAAAATAATTATTTTTAAAATTTTTAGTTAAAAAGATAGTACCAATGACGATGAATAACTTTAATAAATTTTATCTTGTATTTGCTTCATTATTTTTCAGTTTAATGACTGTTTGCGTTAAAAAAATTGATGAATCAATTCCCATTTATGAACTAGTTTTCTTTAGATCTGTATTTAGTTTACTAATTACATCAATAATAATAAAAAAAAAGAAAATTAATCCATGGGGTAAAAATAAAGGTCTTCTAATTGTTAGAGGTTTATTGGGAACAATAGCGTTGATGTGTATATTTTATTCAATAAGAAATATGCCTCTAAGTATTTCAACCGTAATTCAATACACCTATCCCATCTTTATTTCAATATTTGCAGTGTTTCTAATTAAAGAGAGAATAAACTTTAATTTAATACTTGCTTTATTTCTTGGATGGTTTGGGATAATAATAATTTTAAATCCTTATCAATCAACATCATATGAAATTGATAAATTTGCTATTTTTATAGCATTTACTGGCGCTGTAACAACATCATTAGCCTATATAACAGTTAAGAAACTATCTAGGCTAGAAGATATATTCATCATAATCAAATATTTTCCTTTAATTTCTGTCATAACATTATTCCCAATTGTTTATGCGAATTGGATTACACCACAATTAAATGATCTATTTTGGATAATTGGCATTGGAATATTTACCCAAGCAGGTCAAACTTTTCTAACTCTAGGTTTAAAGAATTTACCAGCATCGCAAGCATCATCAATAAACTATTTGCAAGTTATTTTTAGCTGTTTATGGGGAATTTATATATTTGGAGAAAATATAACTATAAATTTTGTAATTGGATCAATTTTTGTTTTATTAGGAACTATTATTTCTACTAGCAAAATACAAGGAACAGATTTACAATTGAAATAATATATCTTTAAAAATGAAAGTAATTCTTCTTACAATATTTAGTTTGATGCCATTTCAGCATGTATTGGCATCACCTCCTAAATCTGTAACATGTACAAGAACAGAATATAGAGAAGAATATATTCCTGGAACAAAGTCAAATCCTGGTTACGTTAGAAATTATGAAGTTGATGTTGAGATTCCGTGTGGAGGCGGCCAAACTCAAAATACTGATGTCAATGACTGCAGTGAAGGCTCAGTAATTGGAGGACTGTTGGGGGCTGGGCTAGCTATTTCAAGCTCAAGAGGAAAAGATAGGTGGTGGGCAATTCCAGCGGGCGGTACAGCTGGAGCTCTCATAGGTTGTCAAGTTGATGGAGGTTAATTGATTAGCTGGATTAAAGGAGAAATTATTGAAACATGGATTGAAACAAAAAAGATTTATGTATTAATTAATTGTCAAGGATTAGGCTATGAAGTCCAAATATTAGAGTCTTTAAAAAAAAATTTAGATAAAAACATAATAACATTATGGATTCATCAAATAAAAAGAGAAGATTCTGATTTTTTCTTTGGTTTTGAGGATAAAGAAAAAAGAGATTTTTTCAGAGACTTATTAAAAGTTAAAGGAATCGGTCCTCAAATAGGAATGTCATTATTAAATAAATACGATCTAAAGCAAATTTTTAATTCCATAAGAATTGAAAATAAAGAACTTTTTAAGTCAATTCCAGGTATAGGCCAAAAAATGACCGAGAGGTTATTTTTGGAACTAAAAAATAAGGTTATAGTTACTTCAGAAATTAATATAGATCCTAATGAAAAAATAAATAATAGTAAGTTAACACAAGAGATTAAAAATTTAATTGATGATGTAGATTTAGCTCTTAAATCATTGAGCTATTCTTTAAAAGAGAGAAAAAAAGCGATAAATTTGATTTCAACTAAAGTAGATCAATCAAATCTATCGACGCAAAAGGTATTAAAGAGTTTTACTTTTGAAGTTTTATTAAAAGATTCTTTAGATTTTTTAGAGAAGAATAAATAGAATTTTTGCTTCATTTCATAGTACTATATTACCAAGCATTTAAATTTTATGACTTTAGATACAGCAGAGAAACAGAAACTTATTGACTCTCATCAAATACATCCTACAGATACAGGTTCTGTAGAGTTACAGGTAGCAATGCTTTCTGAAAGAATTTCTAAATTAAGTAATCATCTACAAAAAAATAATCAAGACTATGCTTCAAGACAGGGTTTATTGAAAATGATTGGAAAAAGAAAAAGAATGTTATCTTATATAAAAAATAAAGATGTGAACAAATACGCAACTTTAATTAAAAAGATTGGAATAAGAGGGTGATTTTTATTAATGGCGAAGAAAAGATCAAAAAAAAATAATTCATCAAAAAAAATATCTTCTCAAAGTAATGCTTTTCAAGATTTAGATAAGGATCTTAAGGCAAATAATTCTAAAGTTAAATCAAGTGGGATCCCTAAATATGTAGCAGATAGAATGGCAAAAAGAATATTTTTTACAGCGGGAATACCTACTTTGCTAGGAATGTCCGTCTTTGTTATTAGTTATATTATAGTTACTAGGAAAATAGCAGAAATACCTCCTTCTTCTACAATTGCTATTTCAGCATTATTCTTCCTATTAGGTTTAGGAGGACTAAGCTATGGAATTTTATCGGCCAGTTGGGATAGAGCTCCTGGAACTTTTCTAGGTTTAGAAAATATCCCATTGAATATACAAAGAGCAAAAGCAGCATTCAAACCAGCTTCACAGAATTTTGATGAAGCAAAGAAAAATTAAGAGACTAAAGATTGCAAGTTAACATTGAATGAATTTGACTCTAAAAGTTTTGCGGCACCATTAATATCACTTATACAGAATTGATCGCCAAATTTTACATAAGTGACTGAATCATTAGATTTTACAGCAGCCAATACTGGTGTTCTCACACCACACTTATCTCTATCAACTTTAAACTTTATTAAGCAATTCCTTATTTTATTTTGTACTCTAATATCAGATGCCTGTTCACATTTGAGATTTATTATTAATAATTTTAAATTATCAATTTCTCTGCAATCTTCAACAATCAATTGTGTCTTATCACTTCTTTTATCAATAGTACCCCATATAAGAAGTCTCGTATCTGTTATTAAAAATTCAGAAAGTCTAAGATATGTTTTAGGAAAAACTACTGCTTCGCAAGTCCCTGACAAATCCTCAAGTTGTATAATTGCCATCCTATCACCTTTTTTAGTTGTAATTTGCTTTAATTCTGGAATCATTCCAACTAAACTTATTTTACTTTTATCTTTAAATTCTTCTAATATTGAGATACTTATAGGTGAGATTAACTTAGCAGGTTTAGAAAGATGCTTTAGAGGATGATCAGACAAATAAAAACCTAAAAGCTGCTTTTCTAATCTTAGTTTCTCTATTAGAGTATAATCTTCTACAGTAGTATTCTTATTTAAAGAAATATCTAAACTATCAATTTTATTATCAATATCAAATAAATTTCCTTGTCCAGAAATACGATCACGATGTCTTGATGCAGCCCAATCAGTCACATACTCAAGATCAGCTAATAATTGCGCTCTATTTTTATCCATAGAAAATTCATCAAGGGCTCCACAATGAATAAGTGATTCTAGATTCCTTTTATTTAAAATGTTAACAGGCAACCTATCACATAAATCTGATAATGATTTAAAAGCTCCAAATTTATTTCTATTATCAATAATATTTTTAATTGCGGAATCACCTAAATTCTTGATAGCAGATAATCCAAATAATATTTGTTCGTTCTTAATCGTAAAATCATATCCAGATAAATTTATACTGGGAGATATAACTTCAATTCCCATTGAATAACAATTAGAAATATATCGTTGCATCTTATCAGTAGAAGCTGAATTTACAGACAATAAAGCTGCCATATAAGCAACAGGAAAATGTGCTTTTAAGAATGCTGTTTGATAAGTAACAGCCCCATAAGCGGTAGAGTGACTTTTATTAAAGCAATACTCAGCGAATAAAACCATTTGATCAAAAAGATCATTAGCTATTTTCTTCTCTACTCCTTTATTAATTGAACCTTCGATAAAAATACTTCTATGTTTAACCATCTCTGAAACTTTTTTCTTACCCATAGCCCTTCGAAGTAAGTCTGCTTCGCCAAGAGAATATCCTGCTAAATCTTGAGCGATCTTCATAATCTGTTCTTGATAAACCATTATTCCGTATGTTTCAGTAAGAATTGATTCAATAAATGGATGCGGAAAATCAATTTTTTCAGAACCATTTTTTCTCTTAATAAATTTTGGTATCAATCCTGCATCAAGAGGTCCTGGTCTGTACAAAGCTAAAATTGATGAAATATCTTCTAATGAATTAGGTTTGAAATCTTTAACAACCTGCTTCATACCAGAAGATTCCAATTGAAATATACCTTCTAAATCTCCTCTACCAATAAGATTAAAAGTTTTTATATCATTTTCTGGCAATGTATCAAGATTTATTTTTTTTCCGGTCGAAGATTCTATTAATGAAACAGTTTTATTAAGCATTGTAAGATTTTTTAATCCAAGAAAATCCATTTTTAGAAGACCTAGAGACTCAATATCATCCATTGAGTATTGAGTAATAATTTGACCATCATTATTCCTCTGTAAAGGTACAAGTTTATCAAGGCGCTCTGATGATATAACCACTCCCGCTGCATGGACTCCGTATGTTTTATTAGTTCCTTCAATTCTGATAGCTAAATCAACCCACTTTTTTACCTTACTATCATTAGTATATTTTTCTAAAAATTCTGGAGTTGGCGTATTTTTATCTATCATCTCATTTAATTTATATGGTTTGCCTCTAACTACTGGAATTAATTTTGCTAACTTATCTGACTCGCCATAAGGTATATCAAGAACTCTCGCCACATCTTTTAATACGGCTTTAGAGGTCATTTTATTAAATGTAATTATTTGAGCAACTTTTTCTTCTCCATATCGATCGGTTACATATTCAATAACTTCATTTCTTCTATCAATACAAAAATCCGTATCAATATCAGGCATAGATTTTCTTGCAGGATTTAAAAACCTTTCAAAAAGTAATCCATGCTTAACTGGATCAATATTAGTAATTTGTAATGAATATGCGACGAGTGATCCTGCCGCTGATCCTCTCCCTGGGCCAACTGGAATAGAGTTATCTCTAGCAAATTTAATGTAATCCCATACAACTAAAAAATAATCAGGAAAGCCCATATCCTCAATAATTTTAAGCTCAGTATTTAATCTTTTTTTATATTCATCACTTATCTCCTGGAAGGAGTTTTTAAACAATCTTTTCTTAAGACCATCTTCTGATACTTCTTTGAGAAAATCTATAGCCTTTTTATTTTCTAATAAAGGATACTTTGGCATTCTATATTCACCAAATAATTCATAAATTTCAACCTTATTTGAAATCTCAGTTGTATTGTTGATAGCTTCTCTAATTATTTCTATATCAATATGATCTTGAAAAAGATTTAACATCTCTTCCTCTCCTTTTATATATTCAGTTCCTGTGTACCTGAGTCTTTTTTGATCACTTATTAATTTACCTGTCAAAACGCAAAGTAAAGCATCATGTGCTCCAACATCCTTATTAGATATATAGTGAGCATCATTAGTTGCAATAATTTTAATGCCATACTTTTTACCTATTCTAATTATTTCTACATTTGCAACTCTGTCTTCAATAGATCCATGATCTTGTATTTCTAAATAAAAGTCTTCTCCAAAAATTTCTTGATACCATTTTGCAGTATTCTCAGCAACATCGATTCTTCCTTTCAAAATTGCCTGTGGAATTTCACCACCTAAACATGCTGTCGAAATAATTAATCCTTCTTTATACTTTTGAAGTAAACGCTTATCAATACAAGGTCTTGAAAATATTCCCCTACCTCGCATACCATTTAAATGACTTAAAGTAGTTAATTTAACTAGATTCTTATATCCAACATAATTTTTTGCTAAGACAACCAAATGATATCTTTTTTCTTTCTTAGGCTGAGGATCATCAATAGAGCCGTTAATAATATACATTTCGTTACCAATTATTGGTTTAATATCATATTTCTTACAGTTTTTAACTAATTCAAGAACACCATACATGACTCCATGATCCGTTAAAGCAACACTTTTTATGCCAAGTTGATTGGCTCTTTCTACGATTTTTGGAACCTGACTAGCTCCATCAAGTAAACTATAATCACTATGGTTATGTAGAGGAACAAATCCCATTCTTGGCAATATTCATATTTATAAGATAATGAAATTTATAAAAAGATCTATAAAAAATAAAAGATATTAATTATTAATTTAAAATTTGATCTTTGGTCCACTTATAATTAAATTTACATCTTGTTCGAAAATATGAGCTGCATTTAAAATTTTTTCTTCTTGTAATACATCTCCTATTAACTGTAATCCAATTGGAAGACCTTTTTTATCAAAACCGCAAGGTATTGTGATTGCAGGGAGTCCGGCCAAGTTTACTGGTACTGTTAGAAGATCAGAAAGATACATAGATAAAGGATCATTAGAATAATCTCCTTTTAAAAAAGCTGTTGTAGGACAAGTCGGTGATAACAAGATATCTACATTTTCAAAAGCCTTATCAAAGTCATTTTTAATTAAAGTTCTAACTCTTTGTGCCTTTTTATAATATGCATCACTATAACCAGCTGATAGAGCATAGGCTCCTATTAAAATCCTTCTTTGAACTTCATCTCCAAATCCTTCACTTCTACTTTGTGAAGTCATATCAGATAAATTATCTGTGCCTGAGGATCTATAACCAAATTTAACTCCGTCATATCTAGCTAAATTTGCAGAGGCTTCAGAGGGTGCAATAACATAGTAGGTAGCAATACCATCATTAAATCTAGGGCAACTAATATCAATTATCTCTGCTCCAAGTGATTGAAATCTATTGATACTTTTTTCTATTGATATTTTAACTTCTTCATTAAGGCCTGGGTGTTCTAAGCATTCTTTAATAATCCCGATTTTTAAACCTTTAATTGAATTATCAAGATTAGATATATAATCTGGTACTGGAAAATTCAGCGAAGTAGAGTCCAATGGATCGTTTCCAGAAATAACCGATAATATTTCTGCTGAATCAGAGACCGTATTTGTGATTGGCCCTATTTGATCAAGAGAACTCGCAAATGCGATCAACCCCCATCGACTAACCCTTCCATATGTTGGCTTCAAGCCAACGACTCCACAAAATGATGCTGGTTGCCTTATTGACCCCCCTGTATCAGAGCCGATCGAGGCAAGACATAAACCAGCGGCTACAGATGCTGCACTCCCGCCAGAGCTCCCTCCAGGAACTCTATTTAGATCCCATGGATTAGAAGTAACACCAAAAGCAGATGTTTCTGTTGAACTACCCATTGCAAATTCATCTAAATTTGTTTTTCCAAGGCAGATTGCACCTTCTCTCCATAACTTTTTAGTAACTGTAGATTCGTATGGAGCAACAAAATTTCTTAACATATTACTAGAGCAAGATGTAATTATTCCTTTTGTACAAAGGTTATCCTTTATAGAAATTGGGAGTCCAGATAATAGAGGAAGTTTGGATTTATCAGTAATTTGTTTATCTATTAAGTCAGCTTGCTCTAAAGCTTTCTCTTTAGTAATTGTGGTGAATGCGTTAATCTTTGGATTTAAATTATTAACTTTATCAATAAAATCAATAATTAATTCTTTTACAGAAGAATTGCCATTACTGATTTCATTGCGATAAGTTTTAAAATCCATGTAAGTAAGTAAGATGTATATGGAAGGTTATATTACTACTGAATTGTCAATGGTTCACTTTTTTTGCATCTCACAAGACTATGGGAGATACTTTTTGATCCTTCATCATTTAAATCACTTAAAAATATTTCTAGATTTCCTTCCAGACTTTTTTTCGTTAAAAATGGACCAAACCAATAAATAACATCTGGGGACTGCGTTTCTACTTTGGCCCACCAAGCTAAACCTAGCCTGTTTCCTAATTTTCTAATCAATTTAGTTGGTCTCATAAGACCATAAAAGTAATTTGTTAAATTCTATACAATTTCTGGCTAATATTTCAACAATTGGTAAATATTAAAAGGTAATGTATTGAAACTATGATAAATGCCTTGAGAGGAATAATTTACATCATTCAATTTATTTTTTTACTTAGTTAAATAACTTATACATATACCTGCTGCTACAGAAGCATTTAGACTGGTAGTCTTTCCTATCAAAGGTATTTTCAACAAATAATCACAGTATTTCTGAGTAATTAAAGATATCCCTTTATTTTCAGAACCAATTACTATAACTATTGGCATATTTTCTTTAAATTTATACACGCTCTCTTTTGCTTTCTCTGATAATCCCACAACTAAAAAACCTTCATCTTTTAAAGTTTGTAAAGATCTATTCAAATTAACGACTCTACTAATTGGTAAATTTTCTAAAGCTCCTGCCGCGACCTTAGAGACTGTCCCAGTTATTCCTGCTGATCTTCTCTGTGGAAGTATGAGACCAGAACATCCAAAGGCCTCAGCTGATCTAATAATTGCCCCTACATTATGAGGATCTGTAATTCCATCAAGACAAATCAGTACTGGAGAAGTTTTATTTATTCTGGAAAAACTTATAAGTTCCTCTAAAGCTAAAGTTTTAGTATAAGAAACTTGTAAAGCTATTCCTTGATGTACAGCTCCTCTTGTTATTTGAGAAATTCTTGACCATGGAACCTCTTCAACGAGAACACCTTTATTTTTGATTTCTTTAAGTAGAATAAAAAATTTTTCTGAAGATCTGATTTCAGAAGTACACCATATTCTATTGACTGGTCTGCCACTCTCTAAAGATGCTAAAACTGAATGCTTTCCCCAAATAAAATCTTCTAAGTTGTTTTCTGGAAATTGATTGTTATTTAAATTAATTTTTATCTCGCTTGAGGTTTTAGAAGATTTTCTTTGATTTTTTTTTGATTGGTATTCATAATCATTATTATTTACAAGAAACTTATTATTAGAAGATTTACTACTATTTCGATGAAAATCATCTGGTCTTTTTGTTTTCTTTTTACTAAAGTTCTGTAATTCTTGATTTTCTCTAAATTTCTTTTTAGAGAATTTTCCATATTTATTATTTGATTTACTTTTCATAAAAATTTTTTGATTACTTTAATTCTAATTGTTCAAAAAGATCTGATAATCTTTTTGGATTATTTAAAAATAACCAACCAATTAAAGTCTCAAAGCCAGTAGATTTTGCGTAAATATTTGGTTGAATGCCTTTTGGAGATCTTTTTGTTTTATTTCTAGCTCTTCTTACAAGACCAATTTCAAAATCATTTAATAATGGTTCTAAAAACACTAACAATTCTGCTTGGGAATTTGCTTTAACATTATTAACAACAGATAAGTGCAATTCCTTTGATTTTGCGGGCATGTTTATGTATCTCATCCTTTGATGTAATTCCCAGACTGCATCACCTAACCAAGCTAGCTGAATAACACCGATTTCAAAAGTTGTTTCAGTTGGTTCTAGATTAATTAACCAGTTTTTCAAGTTTTTAATTTTTGTAAAGCATTTTCCAGAGTAGACTCTAATTTTAAAAATTCTCCTAATCGAACTAATTTAATAGTTTGAACAACTCTAGAATTTCCAATTACAGAAAAATCCAGCTTAAGTTTTTTACATTCCTTAGCTGTTTGAACAAGTGCTCCAAGACCTGAGGAGTCTAAAAAATCTATCTTAGTTAAATCAATCACAAATGGCATGGGATCCTTTTCAAGATAACTGGTGACAAATGTCTTGAATTGTTTTTCAGAAAAAGCATCTAACTGTCCTGTAAAAGTAAAAATGATTTTTTTTGCTTTTACAGTAATGTTTCCCCGCAGAGAAACTGTAAGTCTTTGGAAGTCTTCTATGATTTATTCCTCCAAAAAATAATTTATTAAATGTAATTATCAAATCAAAAGAATAGAATATGTCAACATCTTTCTAACATTAGAGAAACAAAATTTTTAAATAAATAATCAGAATCATGCGGTCCAGGAGAGGCTTCAGGGTGATATTGTACGCTAAAAATCGGTTTATTTTTGATTTTTAGACCGGCAACAGTATTATCATTTAGATTTAAAAAAGTAACTTCAGCGATATCTTTGGGGATTGAATCTGACGCTAAAGCAAATCCATGATTTTGACTTGTTATGTCAATTTTATTACCTATACCACAAGGATGATTTAAACCACGATGCCCAAAAGATAATTTATAAGTTTTGCCGCCCAAAGCTAATCCAAATATTTGATGCCCCAAACAAATTCCAAACATAGGTATATTTCCTATCTCAATTAAATCCTTAGCTAACTTTATACCTTCATAAACACTTGAAGGATCTCCTGGTCCATTAGAAAAAAATATCCCATTTGGCTCATATGATAAAACTTTATCAATTGAAGTCTTAGAAGGTAAAACGATTACATCACAACCATAATAAGTTAATCTATTTAAAATAGATTTTTTAATACCAAAATCAATAGCAACAACTTTTAATTTTTTTTGTTTATGAATGCTTTTAATGTTTCCAAATGAGAATTTTGATTCAGAATGATTCCAAAAATATTCTTTAGTAGTAGAAACCTTAGAAGCAAAATTCAATCCATTCATACTTGGAGTTTTATTTAAGTAGTTCCTGCAACTTTCGATACTGATATCATCGGTAATTATAATTCCATTCATTGAACCATTATTTCTTAATATCTTTACTAAAGCTCTTGTATCTATGCCAAATAAACCTATTACATTATTATTTTTTAACCACTGGTCAAAAGATAATTTTGATCTCCAATTACTGGTATTATTTGAAAAGTTTCTAACTATTATCCCTTTAACAATATTATTATCAGATTCTGAATCCTCAAAGTTAATACCTGTGTTCCCAATTTCTGGATAAGTAAATACTAAAATCTGTCCAAAGTAACTTGGATCGGTCATAACTTCTTGATATCCAGTCATACCTGTATTAAAAACGACCTCACCAATCGCTTTACCTTTTGCACCAAAGGAATAACCATTAAATATTATTCCATTATTAAGAACTAACTTCGCATTTTTTTTAAAAGAATCATCCATTTATTTAGTTTATTTAATTTTCCTCTAAATAACTTTTTAAGTTTAAAAATTTCTTCATTGGCAAACCTTTTTCTATAGAGGAGAAGGCCATATTAATACAATTAGAGAGATCATTTTCTATGCCAGAAGCCCAAAGTACTAGAGCTGTATTAAAAGCCACTACACTAATATGACTTTTATTTCCTGTCCCATTTAATACAGATATTAATATCTCTTCATTAGTCAAATCTCCAGAAACAACGAGATCATTATTAGAAATATTATTAAATTTAAAATCAGAAAAATTAATAGTAGATGAATTTAAGACTCCATTTTCTAAAAAAATAATTTTGTTTTCCCCTTCTAATGATGCTTCATCCAATCCGCCATATCCAAAGATAACGATCGCTCTTTTCATTCCAAGTTTTTGTAAAGCTAATGCCATAGGTTTGAGTTGATCCTCAGAAGCTACACCAAGGACTTGAGCATTCGGTCTTAGAGGATTTACTAATGGACCTAATTGATTAAAAACAGTTCTCACACCAATATCTTTTCTGATTGGAGCTAACTTGCCAAGTGATTTATGCCATGCGGGAGCGAATAGAAAAGTAATTCCTACATCATCTACAGCCTTTATAATTTTTTCTAAAGGGGCGTTTAAATTCATTCCTAAATTAAATAGAACATCTGCAGAACCCACTTTGCCACTTGCACTTCGATTTCCATGTTTTGATACATTTACTCCACATGCAGAAGCAACAAAAGCTACAGCAGTAGAAATATTAAAAGTATTAGCTCCATCTCCTCCAGTCCCGCATGTATCTACAAGAAATAAATCAGGCCTAGCAATAGGCAAATCACAAGCATCAAGTAATATATTTGCCATAGTTGCCAACTCTATACCACTAACTCTTTTGCATCTTAAGCCTGCCAATATAGCAGCTGACTTGATTGGAGAAATATCATCATTCAGCCAACCATTCATAAGTATTCTTGACATCTTTTCATCCAAATCATTTCCTTGGAGAATCGTTTCTAGAATTGAGGATATTTGGTTTGATATTGTCATTTTAAGTTTGAAAATTAGTTATTAGTATCAAAACCTGAACCAATTAAATCTTTTGGTGCATTATTTGGTTTAAAATTATTTGACCAAATATCTCTTGTTTTTGCAAATAATAATTCTTCTGAAATATTCCAAAATTTGATAATCTTTTCTAAATCACTTTTAAGATCTTTTTCTCCAGGAAAATTTTGATATCTTTTAATTAATCTGGCTAAATTTATTAAATCAATATCTGAAGGTATTTGTTTAACGACAAGAGCATCTATGATATTTTTATCAGTATCATGAAGGGGATGTATCTGATCATCTTCCATAGTAAAAAAAGCTTATCTTTATAAAATTAGCTCACAAATTTAAAAATGAAACATTATCTTAATCTTATTGGAAAAACTTAATGAAAAATCTGAAATTAAATATTATTGGAAAATACCTTAAACCATTCAAAAAAGAATTATTAATTGGTTCAATTGCTTTATTAATCGTAAATATATTAAGTGTAATAATTCCATTGGAAGTTAAAAATATCATTGACCAACTCCAAGAAGGATTTTCTAGAAACTTTATAATACAAAAATCTTTATGGCTAATACTTCTAGCAACCTTAATGGGTGTAATCCGTTTATCCTCAAGACAAATAGTTTTTGGTATTGGTAGAAAGGTAGAAGTTAAATTAAGACAAAAACTTTTTGAACACTTACTAATTCAAGATCCAGATTGGATTCAAAAGATGGGTAGCGGAGATATCATCGCAAGAGCCACAAGTGATGTTGAAAATGTTAGGCGGCTATTAGGTTTTACAGTACTAAGTCTTTGCAATATCATTCTTGCTTATTCATTAACAATCCCGTCAATGTTCTCTATTAATAAAACTTTAACTATTTCTTCTTTACTAATTTTTCCAATAATCCTTGCAATCGTAGGTTCATTTGGGGGAAGAATGGTTAATCAAAGGCGTTTACAGCAAGAGGCATTATCAAAATTAAGTGACTTAATACAAGAAGACTTATCAGGGATAAGTGCAATTAAAATTTATGCACAAGAATTATCAGAATATGATCAATTTAATAAATTTAACAAGGCTTATAGAAATGCAGCCATAAAACTTGCAAGAACAGCAAGTACATTATTTCCTCTACTTCAGGGCATTTCATCAATCTCCCTATTACTACTACTTGCATTAGGCACATCACAACTTGAGAATGGATTTATAACTATAGGCGGATTAGTTGCATTAATACTTTATGTTGAGAGATTAGTTTTTCCTACAGCATTATTAGGATTTACACTAAATACTTTTCAATTAGGTCAAGTAAGTTTAGATAGAATCGAAGAAATTTTTCAAAGCGAACCTAAAATTAAAAACAATAAAAGTTATAAAAAATCAAATAAAGCAATTAAAGGCTTAATTGAAGCGAAAGATCTAAAAATAAGATACGAAAGTTCAAAAACTAATGCTTTAGATGGTATTGAACTTAAAATTTTACCAGGTGAGCTTGTCGCAATTGTTGGACCAGTTGGTTGCGGGAAAACAACATTAGCCAAAGCTTTAGGTAGAACAATAGATATTCCTAAAGATCAATTATTTATTGACAATATTGATGTAAAAAGAATAGATCTTAAATACCTAAGAAAAAATGTAGCAATTGTTCCTCAAGAAGCATTTTTATTCACATCAACAATTTCAGAAAATCTTAGATTTGGAGATCCCAAAGCATCTATAGATACAGTAAAAACATCAGCTAGTAAGGCAGGTCTAAGTGAGGATATTATCAATTTCCCAAAAGGATATAATACTTTAGTAGGAGAAAGAGGTATTACACTTAGTGGTGGTCAAAGACAAAGAACAGCTTTAGGGAGGGCACTTCTTGTTAACGCTCCTGTTATTGTTCTAGATGATGCTTTGGCAAGCGTAGATAATAAAACCGCTTCTAAAATCATTAAAGAGATTAGAGATAATAAGAACAAAACTATATTAATGATAAGTCACCAATTATCAGTGGCAGCATCATGCGATAGAGTTTTAGTTATGGATAAAGGTAAGATAATTCAAGAAGGTGTTCATAAGGATTTAATAGAAAAAGATGGACTTTATAAAAATTTATGGGAGAGAGAACTAGCTGTTAAAAATTTAGAAGATAATTTAAACAAATAAATTTTTCTTTAATTTTCAAAAATAATTTTAAATATTTATAATATAAAAAAAAACCTAAATGTTTAAACTTTTTAAAAATAAAGATGATGAAAAAAGTAAAAGAGATAAATTTTTCAAACACAGGATTTTAAAAACAAATATTTTTAAAGAGCCAGAACTCGGAGAGGATTCAATTTTATTTGGTTGTGGATGTTTTTGGGGAGCTGAAAAGTGCTTTTGGAAACTTCCTGGAGTCATTACTACTTCTGTAGGTTATTCAGGTGGTGAAAAGATTAATCCGACATATAATGAAGTTTGCTCTGGCTATACAGGCCATACTGAAGTTGTAAAAGTTATTTGGGATAAAAATGTCATAGATATTAGTGATTTATTGAAGATGTTTTGGGAATGTCATGATCCCACACAAAAAAATAGACAAGGAAATGATTGTGGAACCCAATATCGATCCGCTATATATTTCAACAATAAAAACCAAGAAGAAATAATCATTAATAGCCAAAAAGCTTATCAAAAAGCTTTAGAAAAAAATAATTTTGGAACAATTGAAACTGAAATTAAAAAAATAAATAAATATTTTTATGCTGAAGAGTACCACCAACAATATCTTGCTTCATTTGGAAGCAGGCAATATTGTTCAGCATCTCCCACAAAAATTAGTTTAAAAGAATTTGAAAATTCAAATTACAAATTAAAAAAGGAAATATGGGAAAATTTCAATTGGGAAGTTGATAAATGCGTCTTAATATCTACAAATGAACCAATTTCATAAATTTTAAAAAAAATAATTAAAGTAGATTGATCATAAAAGTAATATTAAAAAAATTTAAATACTATAATCTTCGATATTGGTAGAAAATATATAAGTTGATCAAAATTATTAATTAAGAAAATTATAAAAAAAATCTATAAAGCATAAAAAAAATTTTTAGGATATATCATGTTTAATATGACGGGGCGTAGCGCAGTTTGGTAGCGCACCACTTTGGGGTAGTGGGGGTCGTGGGTTCAAATCCCGCCGTTCCGATATTAGTCGTTATTATCACTATTTATTAGTGATTTATATAATTTAAATGAACTAACACCAACTGCCAAAAATGTAAACGATGAGAAAAATATTAATACTCCTAAAGTTAAATTAGAGACTTCTACTTCACCTAATTGAATAGATATAAAATAATACATTCATTAATTGTAAGCATTTTAAGACTAGCATAAATATAAAAGTATTTTTATTAAAAAATTTCCCAACATAAAATTAATACCCCAAAAAATAATTTATAAAAAATAAAAGCCTTTAAACCTTTCAATGAAATATATCTAATTAAAAATTTAATTGAAATATATGAAGTTATAAAAGCTGAAATTAAAGCAAGGAAAAGAGGACCATAAGGTATTAATAAATTTCCTTTAACTGAACTAAAAATTTCAACCAAAGCAGCTAATGATATTGCTGGTATTCCAAGTAAGAAAGAAAACTTTGTAGCTTCAACTCTCTCCCAACCAAGTAAAAGGGCCATAGTTATGGTTATTCCTGATCTAGATACTCCAGGAATTACCGCGAAAGACTGAGCTAAACCTATAAGAAAACTATTTAAAAAACTATGATTTTTTAATGTTATATCTTTATTCTTTGTTAATTGAGATAAGTACATTAATAAAGCAGTAAGAATTGAAATGACACCAATTAATACATTTGAGCGGAGATATATTTCATAAAACTGAGGTATTATAAATTTGATAAATCCACCTAAAAATATAATAGAAATTGAACCGATTAATATTGATATAAATATTTTTCTTTTATATAAATAATTATTAACGAAGTAAATACCATTAATAGTTCTAAAATCATTTCTAAAGTATGTTAGTAAGGCTAAAACGCTTGCAATTTGTACTATTGCAGATAGAGAGGATCCTGGATCTTGTAAACCGAAAAATTCAGACAATACTTTTAAGTGGGCACTACTACTAATCGGTAAAAATTCAGTAAATCCTTGAATAATTCCATAAAATAAATATTTAAGATAATTCAAGAAAGGTTTTCATAAAGTATTTTGATTTATTATAGGAATAAATATTTATAAAAAAATTACTTATACCAATTTTTAAACTAAAATGAACTATAGATTAATTTTTAAATTTCTATTTATATTGGGAATCTTGAATATAGCAAATCCAATAAAAGCTAATTATTGGTTAGTTATAGGTACATACAGACAAGGGCCAAGTGGTAGACCAGAAGTAAGTGGTATAACAAGTCCATCTTTATATTCTTTACCTATGAAAGATTTAGAAACCTGTTTAATAGCTGGTGAAAAAATTACAAAAGAGATATACAAACCAGTTTGGCAATTTGATAGTAAATGGACATGTATTTACGGAGGTAAAGATTAAATTACTTACCTTTTCACATCATGAGCGCAACCATCTCCTTTATAGTTATCACTTTCATAAAAATTACTTTTTGTACCAAAGTAAGCAGTCAATAAAACAAAAGGAAAGCTAAAAAAGAAAAGTACCGTTGTTAATTCCATATAATTATTATATAAGTGTTTTGAATAAAAGCTCTTTATATTCAGGAATGTTTTTTAATAATCTTTTGGTCCTTTAATGCCAAGGTAGAAAAATGCAGTCAGTCCTATTAATAATAAAGTACCCGCGGCGGCTGCAGATGGAACAAATCCACCTATAGCAAAAGAGGAAAAAATATACATTAAATATTTAAATAATCTTTTTGAATAATATCAATATATAAAATTCCTATTACAAAAAATATCGAGTCGAAGATATTTAAAATTTATTTCTTTGAATATTTAAAGATGCACTTATTAATTCCCGATTTTTATTTAATAGGATTAAATATTTGGAATTTATTTCATTAAAACTTTTTTGAGGAATGGAGCAATTCAACATTCTTAGAAAATTTTTTAATTGATTATCAACTAGAGCATTACCCTTAATTCTTAACATTTCATTTTCTTGTTTAGATTTCCATTGATCCATGTATGAAAAATCTTTTGGCTTTATTTGCCATATCTTCTCAATTAATTGCCAAATTTTCAAATATTCATTTAAGTTTTTTTGTATTTTTGATCTATATTCTATTTCTCTTATATGGAGTGTTGGTTTTACATTCTCTGAGGAAATCATCTGAGACGAAATTTGATTAACACCTAAGAACCAACCTTCTAAAATTAGAATTTCAGGAAAGTCTATTTTCCAGCAACTTCTATCTCCTAATCCATTTCTTAATGACTTATCAAAAACTGGATAATTAAATCTTCCAGTATTCTTCCATTCTAAAATTCTCTCCTCAATCAAAGAAATTGAATGACTTCCAGGAAACCCTCTTGAAACATTCCATGGATTATCTTTTATAGCCATATTCATCTCTTTAAAAGGCAAGTAAAAATCATCCATAGAAACTACAGAAGCTTTAATACCCATTTTTAATGAAAGTCTTTCAATAAGTACACCAAGAGTTGTTTTTCCTGTTCCAGGTAAAGCTGATAAGCCAATTACAATTCTCTGATTCCTAGATTTTTTTAAATAATAAATATCATACAATATTGGTAAAATAACTCCCCAAAGCCAATCATCTCTGTAATTTTCGCGATAATACTCAGAAACATATGATAAGATCTTTCTCTCTTTTTCCCAGAAATTTATCCATTCAACAAATTTTAATCCTGAAATATCATTGATTAGTTTTTCATAATTATTTAGAGGAAATTTAATCTTGTCTAAATTCATAAAGCAATTATTTATTCAATAACTTTGTAACTAATTTATAAACCTCATCTTTCCATCCATAACCATGAGGTTTTTTAGAAATGCAAAATTCCTTTCCTTTTAATTCATTTAAAAGAAATTGATTTGCTCCTTTAATTCCTGAAATAATTATTTTATATTTTGAATTTATTAAAAGTGGTAAATCATTTGGAGAATCACCTAAACCAATTATTTCTACATTTAAATTTTTATTTTTATTTAAAAGTTTTTTTATAGCTATTCCTTTATTAGAATTTTTAGATAGCAAATGACTCATTCTATTTCCTTTAAAGATATCTACATCATATATTTCACAAAGTCTCTTTAAATCTTCATCAAAAGTATCTGGTGGGTTTAAGAATGGCATACTCCAATGCCTATCTCTCATTAAATTTAAAGATTCCCCCTTAAGTCCTGTTAAATTTGTAGCTTCATCGTCAGTTAATGTATTTAGAGGTATTAATTTAAAATTTATATTATCAGAAAGATTATTTAAAATTTTCTCCAATACACTATAACTTTTACCTAATATAATTTTCCATTCTTTCCCATCAGTATACTCTCCATATATTGCACCGCCATTCTCAACTATATAAGGATCTTTTAGATTTAGATCATCTCTAATAATCTTTACTTCAGATTTAGTCTTACTAGTACAGAGAATTACTGGGATTCCTAATCTTTGCAACCAGGTTATTGTTTCTTTTGCTGGTGTTAAATCATAAAAATGATCCATAAGTGTTCCATCAACATCAGATACTATCCAAATTTTAGAATTATTAATCATTTATTTTTACCAATCCATAAGACTTGAAAAGGATCAAGGACAAAATTTAAATTACTATATTCTTTATCAGATAAATAATCGCAATAATTACACTCTTCTTTTAGAGAATTGTTTAAAAATTCATCAATTGAAAAATCTAATTTATTATCAGTAACATTATGAATGGCAATTATTGAATTATTTTCAACTCCTCTTTGAATAGCTACTATATCACTTCTACCTTTCGTTAAGCATTTCATCTCGGCAGATGGATGGAATGACTTAATTTTTGATCTTATTTTCATCGCATTACTTAAAATTTCTAAGTTTTTGCTTGCTACAGAATTTTTATCCTCTAATTGTATTAATAATTTATTAAATTCAAATTTCTCACGATTTAAATCTCTTCTTTCCCCTGTCAAAGAAAATCTTTTAATATCATTTTCAGATGCTAATAAAGCAGGTAAATAGAAAGCTGGAACACCTTTTAATGCCATTACGAGAAGTTGGGATAATATAAACCTTTCTTGCTGAAAACGTTGAGAATTTCTACTTGAATCCTCCATAGCACTCCACCAACTTATATTTAACTCATAAGGCTTATCTTCTCCATTAAATAATCTTCTATGGCTAATAAGTCCCCCCCTTTTTTCACAATTAATCAATAGTTGTTTAATTCGCTCTTCATTCATTAAACCTTCCAAAGGCCTCAATCCGACTCCATCATGTGAAGCTGTGAAATTAAAAAGTGTTGTATTTTCTGGTAGCATTGGCCAATTATAAATCCAAGTATTTAGAATGTCTGCACGGGAAGTAACTACTGCCTCTAGTAGAAGAGGTGGGAGCGGAAAATTATATGCCATATGAGCTTCATCCTCTGTTTCAAGATAAGAAAGATTTTCCTTTTGAGGAACATTTGTCTCAGTTATTAAAACACCATCACTTAAAAGGCTAGAAAGCTTTATTCTTAATACTTTTACTATCAAATGAGCTTTTGAGAGATGTAAACAAGTAGTTCCAGATTGTTTCCAAATAAATCCTACGGCATCTAATCTGAACCATTTAATTCCATGATTAATATATAAAATCACTAAATTTAAAAACTCTAAGAGCATTCTTGGATTTTGCCAATTTAAATCAACCTGATCAGGCCCAAAGGTTGTCCATACCTTCCTCGGACCTTCACTTGTATTAATTTGAGAGAATAATGAGGAACTTCTAGGTCTAATTACATTACTCCAATCTAAATCCGCTGAAGGTGCAAAAATATTTGATAAACCTGGCTCTTGTCCTTTTTTAAATTGTTGTACCCACGGGTGAGAAGATGAAACATGATTAAGAACTAAATCTGCCATCAAAATATATTTTTTAGATAATCTTTTTAAATCATTCCAATTCCCAAACTTTTCATCTAATAATTTATGACTTGATACAGCAAATCCACCATCACTTGTTGACTTCAAGAATGGAAGGATATGAACTACTTTTGATAATTCTTGGAAGTACTTTTCAAGAATGTTATTTAAAGTAACTAAGGTTGGCTCACCTTCTCTTTGAACTGAATCAGCATAAGTTATTAATACAGAATGATTTTGATTCCATGAAATTATACTTTTCTCATTAATAAAACCAGATTCATTTTGATATTGAATAAGTATCTTTGATAACTGAGAAAAGACTACATCTAATTCTTCGCTATCATAATCATGGTAGATTTTTTCTAATAATTCTTTAAGTTTAAATCGATCTAAATTTTTATTTAAATTATTTTTCATTACTTTGAAAAAATCTTCGTAGTTATTACTACTATTCTGCACATCAAATAGCAAATGGACTTTCAACAAGGATTAATCACAACAATTCATGAATATGGTATTACGAAAGATTTATTAAACGAATTAAATAAAGGGTTAAAGAATAGATCAACTGCAATATTAATTCCTTGCTTGTACGAGGAATTTGAAAGACCTGCATTAAAATCTATAAAAGAAGTTCTTAAAAATTTAAATGGATTAAATGAGCTTGTAATTGCCTTGTCAGCAAAGTCAATAGAACAGGTAAAAAGCGCAAAATCATTTTTTGAATCTATGCCATTTCCTGTTCATTTACAATGGACTAATTCCCCTTCAGTTATAGAACTTCTCAAATCTCAAGAAAAAAATGGTCTTGAATTACTTGGAACTCCTGGAAAAGGTTGGGCCGTTTGGCAGGGAATAGGAGTTGCAACCAGAAAATCTGAAGTAGTTGCATTATTTGATGCTGATATAAGAACATTCAGTTCATTATATCCATCTAAAATGATTCTACCTTTGTTAGATGATTCATATGGAATCTCATACGTAAAGGCTTTTTATAGCAGATTATCTCTTGAAACCAATGAATTACAGGGCAGAGCAACAAGGTTATTTGTTGGTCCGCTATTAGATAGCTTAGAGCAATTAGTTGGTAAAGGTCCATTTCTACAATATCTCCAGTCGTTTAGATATCCATTAGCAGGAGAATTCGCGTTTACTAAAGATCTTGCCATGAATCTAAGAATTCCTTGCGACTGGGGTTTAGAGATAGGGCTTCTTTCAGAGGTATATAGGAATGTAAGGACATCTAAAATTGCTCAAGTAGATCTTGGGCTCTTTGATCATAAACATAAAACCATAGGATCATCTGCAAAGGATGGTTTACAAAGAATGTGTACTGAAATTTTATCAAGTGTTTTAAGAGGATTAATGGAGCACCAAGCTGAAACATTAACTAATACAAAACTTTCAACATTAGAAGTTCTCTATAAAAGGGTTGGGGAAGATAGAGTTAAACAATTTGGACTAGATTCTGCGATAAATAAAATTCCATACGACAGGCATGAAGAGGAATTATCTGTACAAAAATTCGCAAAATTACTTAGACCTGCTACTGAAAATTTCTTAAAAAGTCCCGCTACACAACAATTACCTAGTTGGTCACGCGTTCTATCCTGCGAGAAGCGTCTACAAGAAGATTTAGCAATTTCTGGTTCAAAAGATATAATCTCAGAATAATAAAAAATTTACAAATATTTTTTAATTCTCACACCTTATAAGATCTATACTATTTGGATGATCATGGATATATTTATTAAATTCCATTGCTAAAGTCCTTGCTTCAAAAGCATCAAATGCATAAAAGCAATTTTCTAGTCTTATGTTATTAAAATTTCGATAATGTACTGTGTATGGTTTTAAATTATTAGCTTTTGAATGCTTTAAATTATTCATTATCAATAAATACCTATTTAAAACTTGCAATAAATAAATAAACTTAGGAATGAAATTTGTTGTTATCAATATATAAGCAATTATTGATTAAAATTAACCTTTTAATCTTGGAGATTTTTTAATAGTTGTTTTATTGTGATTTTTTTTACCTTCAATTAAGAAAACAAATTTAAGTAATATCTTACCGAAAAAAGGGTACCAAAAATTGTTATAAAGAAACTTAAACATTTTTCAGGCAACTAAATATGAATCAGCATAATCACCTGAAATTAAGGTTTCATTAAAATCACTGAAATTATCAAGCTCTAATGATTCAAAAATGTGCTGCATTATTAAAAAATCAAGTTCACCTTTTAATAAATTGTCCTCAGATGAAATAATATCATCGACAAACATGTCAAAAGTTTCAAGTTCTTTACTCATCCTACAATAAAAATTATCATTAATATAACTTACTTGTTTAATAAGTCAATCATGAAAATTAAATATATTTAAAATAAATTAAATAAATATATAAATAAATTCAATAAATTTACTTTAAGCTTAATTTCCTTTAAAACTTGAAAAGTATATGTTTTATGTAAAAGTAAGAAAAAGTTTTAAATAAATGATTAAAATTTTAAAACAAGATTTTGATAAGAAGAAAAGATCAAATTTTTTAAAATCAGATCTTAATAAATATTTAGTTGATAAGAATCAAATTAGGGAATATTCAAATCAGATATGGTTTAAAGGTAGTCGTTACAAATAATTTTTTACTTTACTAAAAAATCAATTGAAAGATATTTTGTGTATAGTTTCAAGTAGTTATCTTAACTTAAATATGTCTGATTTACTTCAAAATGATTTAGGTTCAAGTTTATTATCTATCACTGTATTACTAGGATGGCTTGGAATAGGATTTGTTATTTTAAGAATATTGACTATATCTATAAAAAGGATTCTTGAAGCGGTATTTAAACTTTCGAATAAGAAATAAAATATAAATTTAATATTTTCACTCATATTTTACTCATTTATGGTAGTTTAAATTTATGGAATTTTTAGATTTAGTTAAAGTAGGCTCTCTCGTAAATATTAATGTAAATCTATCAAAGGATAGGTTATCTTCTAAAACACTTAATGCAATTAAAGATAGTTCCAGTTTTAAAGTAAAGGATTTTCGATTAACTGATGGGAAAGGAGTGGGGGTTATTGTTGAGTTTTCAAACGGCGAAGAAGAATGGTTTTTTGAAAATGAAATAGAAATACTTGATGAATTCGGTAAAATAATACCAAGAAATGATCCTTCAGAGAAAAATATTTTTATCGCCAATTTGTTAAAAGACTTAAAATATAAACCAAAAACAAATTTAAAAGATCTCATTAACCCAATTAATTTTTTTTCCTGGTTAATTTACTCTCTAAAGGATATTTTTTAAGTAAATAGAAAATAAAACAGATAATATAACCTCACATTTGTTATGAAGAATAAGTTAGATTAAAGAAAATAACAAAAAATGAGAAAGAATATAATAGAGGTTAAAGATATAACAAAATCTTTTACTATTTCTGCCAAGACGCCAGGTATAAAGGGTACTTTAAGACATTTCTTCAATAGAAAAACCATTGAAAAAAAAGTTGTAAAGAATATAAATTTTGAAATAACTGAAGGAGAAATAGTTGGATTTCTTGGTGCTAATGGCGCAGGGAAAACCACAATATTGAAAATCCTATGTGGTTTACTTTATCCATCAAATGGATATATTTCAGTTGCTGGATCTTGTCCTTTTAAGAGGGAAACATCTTTTCTAAAAAAAATAACTTTAATAATGGGACAAAAACAACAACTTATTTGGGATATCCCTCCGATAGATTCCTTTTATTTAAATGCCTCAATATACGGTATAGAAAAAAGTGAAGCAATAAAAAGAATTAAAGACTTATCTAATATGCTTGAAATAGATTCTGAACTTTATTTGCCAGTTAGGAAACTATCTTTAGGCCAACGTATGAAAGCCGAATTACTAGCTGCTTTAATACATAAACCTAGCATTTTATTTTTGGACGAGCCTACATTGGGACTTGATATTAATGCTCAAGCAAATTTAAGAAAATTTCTTCAAATTTATAATAAACAAACAGGTGCAACAATACTTTTAACCAGCCATTACATGAAGGATATAACTTACCTTTGTAAAAGAGTAATCTGTATTCATGAAGGTTATATTACATATGATGGAAAACTTGAAAAATTATTGACAAAACTTTCGCCAAATAAAGATGTATCAATCATATGCAAATCTATAAAAGATGTCGAAATTTTAAAGAAATTAAATATAGAAATAAAAAATATTAACGATAATCAAATTACTTTTACAGTAAACAAATTAGATTTCAAAAATACTCTTAAAGAGATATTAAATAAATTTGATATTGAGGACTTACACATTAATGAACCTCCAATTGATGAGGTAATTGGAAAAATTTTAATTAATAAAAAGTAAAATGAAAAATTCAACGATATATAAATTCAGTACTTTATTTAAAACCCAATATGCAAATATGCTCGAATATAGAGCTGAAATTGCTTTATGGGCTATTTCTGGCGTTATACCATTTTTCATGTTGAATATATGGACCAATAATGGATTAAACGAATCAATAAATATTAGTAATGTCATGCTTTCTAGATATTTTCTAAGTGCATTTTTTGTTAGACAATTTTCTGTAGTTTGGGTTGTATTCACCTTTGAAGAGGATGCTCTTTTAGGCAGAGTATCTCCATATATTATTCAACCCTTACATCCTTTCATAAGATATTTTGCTCAACATATTGCTGAACAAATAACAAGGTTTCCTTTTGCATTATGCATAGCTATATTTTTTTTTATATTCAATCCGCAAAGTTTATGGATACCATCTTTTTTAACAATAATAATTTCTCTTATAAGTGTTTTTTTCTCATTTTTAATACAATTTCTAATGCAATCAATTATCGCTAGTTTTTGTTTCTGGACAGAGAAAGCAAGTTCCATTGAGAAATTATTATTTATTCCTACATTATTTCTTTCTGGATTATTAGCTCCCGTTTCATCATTTCCTCCCTATGTAAAGTCTTGGATTTATCTAACACCTTTTCCTTATTTAATAGATTTTCCTGCAAGTATTTTATCTGGGAATCAAGCCAATATAATTGAAGGCATATTTATACAGTTTTTATGGATTGTTTTATTTTTTACTATATTTAAGAAATTCTGGAAAGCTGGAACAAAAAAGTTTACTGCTATGGGTTTATGAATATAAAAAAATATTTACAAGTTTATTCTTATTTTAATTATTCCTCTTTTTCTATTGAATTGGAGTATAAAGTTAATTTATTTATTGATTTATTAACCGCTATTTTAGGACTAATTGGAAGCGTTTTTTTACTATCTATATTTTTTTCAAATACAGATGAAATAGGCGGTTGGAATTTCAACCAAGCATTAATAATACAGGGTATTTATACAATTTTAAATGGAGTTACTAATACATGGTTTAATCCTAATTTAAAGGAAATTGTAAAATACGTAAGAGAAGGAACTTTAGATTATGTTTTACTAAAACCTATAGATAGCCAGTTTTGGGTTTCTTTTAACAGAATTTCTCCTACAGGGTTAATAGAAATATTATTAGGTTTTTTTGTTCTAAATTATTGTTTTTATATAAATAATATATCTTTCACTATTTGGTCTTTAATTTTATTAATGATTACATTAATTTGTTCTATCTCAATTTTATACAGTTTGTGGTTCTTAATATCCACAACTACCATATGGTTCGTTAAAACTTGGAACGCGACTGAAGTTTTAAGATCTTTTTTATATATGGGTAGATTTCCTATGGATTCATTTTCATTTTCTTTAAGAATATTTTTTAGCACTTTTATACCAATAACATTTATAACCACTATTCCATCAGAGGTTTTGCTGGGATTATCACCTGCTTGGAAAATAATTTTAGAAGTTTTAGTATCTATGACTTTTTTAATTTTTTCTAGGAAATTTTGGAAATTCGCGTTAAGATTTTACACCTCTGCTTCTAGTTAATAAAAATTAAAAGCTATATTCCCTACAAAAATCCCAAATTTTTTGTTTTTTTAATTGTTTAGTCAGTTTTGATAATTTTTTAAAGTTGCTTTGTGATTTATCTACAAGAACTAATCTACATAAATAATTTATTTCGTAATAACTGGTTAACTTATTCAAATTATATGAAATATTTGTAAAAAGAACGGCAAAAAAAGTGATTATTGATATCGCAAGCGAAAATGTAAATTTATCTGAAAACCTATTTTTATCAGTTTTAAATTCAAATTTCATTAATCCATAATATATTTAGGGCATTTAACTGCAGCGACAGCTATCGCAGCTACCTTAAAATTATCTGACTTTTTAATTACATTTTTTACTTTTAAAGGTCCAAACTCATAACTAGCATCGCTATATGCCAATAAAAGAGATTTATAATTATCATAACCATTATCTCTATATTCACAAAAATTATTTCCAACTAGATTTAATAACGTCAATAGACTCAATTCAACCATAATTTTTTAAATAATAAGCACTTTTATGAATAATACATTGGAAAATAAGTAATTCAAGTTAAAAATCAAATAAGAAAATATACAAGTATTTTTATTTAAAGATTTTAAATAAATTAACGATATTAAAGAATTAATAAATAATCTCAATATCAACACTATCTGTAGTGCTTAGTAAATAACTGATATCCACTACAGGTAGGGGCTTGCAATTTACTCTGATTTGGTTTAAAAATAAAGTTCCCCATCACCTGGCTTCACGGTTGTGAAGCCTTTTTTTTATATCTAGAATATTGTCCCTTTTACAAGATCTTGATTCATGAGAATTAGAATAGTAAATTAATTTTTATTTTAAATTTAGAGATTTTATTCATAATTAATACTGCAAGATTATTAATTAAGTAGTTTTTACATGAATTATTACTCAACAAAGATTATTAATAATACTTTGAAATAATAAAGTATTAACTAATATAAGTTAAATAATTTAAATATTAATGTTAAGCCAATTAAAAAACATAAGAATGTAAAAAGTTTCTTAATAAATTTATTTCCCTTTAAATTTGATAAATGTGCACCACTAAATCCTCCAAGAAATGAACCCAATATCAAAATACATATAATATTTAAAGGCAATGAACCTATTTTACTTAGTGCTATAGCTCCTGCTGCATTCCAAAAGATTCCTACAGTAAGAAAAGTAATGCTAATTGAAGTAAGAAAATCTAGGCCGAATGTTTTAATTAATAGAATAGTTACCAATAAACCTGTGCCAGAAGATACTGAACCATTTAAGATTCCAATACTAAATGTTAAAAAGGTAAATTTAGTATAAGTATATGGCCCAATTTTCTTTTGAATAGATATCAATCCTAAATCAGGATTAATAAAGGAATAATATCCCAGTAATATGGTAAAAATTGCTAGTAATAAATACAAATACTGATCGGATAATAGTGAGATAATAAAGGTTCCTAAAATAACTCCTGGAATACCAAATATTATTAATTGAAAAACTAACAAATAATTACTTTCTATATTTTTATAGTTTCTTATCGAACCTCCAATTCCTAGTGCTACAGTTGCAATTTTATGAACAGCAAGAGATTTGTAATAAGGTATTCCAAATAATATTAAGGCTGGCAATTGAATTAAACCAGCGCCCCCACCTGCAATTGAGGAAAATACATTAGATAAATATGAAATAATAAAAATTATAAGTTGGCTTATAGTATTTAAATCTTGACTAATATGAGAATCCAAAACAACTATATTCTTTCTATGGATCAGATTAATTTAATTATAGTTATATTTAATGAATTAAATTCAAATTGATAGATGAGTTAAAAGTCAAAAAGATGTCATATCTGCTAATATCTTTTATAAATTAGTTTTTGTAAATGCATAATCAAGATGCTATTTATTTAGAACAATTATGTCCAAAAATAAATAATAAAAATTGGAGAGAATCACTACATAAAATCACAAGTAACAAATGTATTTATTGTGGATGTAATTCTGAATCAATTGATCACTTATATCCTCGATCTAAAGGAGGAAAAACTATTACAAGTAATTGCGTACCTTGTTGTCTATCCTGTAATGGTCAAAAATCAGATAATGATGCTCTGGAGTGGTATCGTAAACAAATCTTTTATGATCCAAGAAGGGCAATGGCTGTTAGGGCTTGGTATAACAATGAAATAAAATTAGCTTCTTTATTACTAGGTTACGTTAATTAGATATTTTATATATTAATTTTTTTTATTTTTATATTTATTTCTTTATATTAATATCTGTTATTTAAATAAATTTTTGATTAGGAGTATCATAGTTTTTATAACTTTGTGTATAATTATCCTTCCATATCAAAGGAGAATCAATAACTTTTCTTTCTGGAGATTTCACAGAAAAGATTAGTCCAAAAATAAAAAATATAGTTATCAAAATTATAATAATTACATTTTTATCAGATAAATTATTCATTTATTTAAATTAACCTGATAGTTTTTTGTTAGGTGTAGTTTTTTCATTAATCTCTAAAAAATATTTTTTAAAATAATTAATTCCTTCTTTACCGGAAAGCCCAAAAGACCATCCACATTTATTAATAACTTTAATAGATATTTGATTAGCTAAATCATCTTTTAATATAAACTTTTTTTGAGGATTTATAGAAAAAGAAACAATATTTTCTGTCTCTATTATTGCAGACCTCATTGCTTGGTCTTTAGAAAAACCACTTTCAATTCCTTTACAGTATTTATTAGAAAAATTATTAGAAATTCTATTCCTTAAAGCAATTGCACTTGGATTTGTTGCAGTAGAGGAAAATCCTTCAATTGGATTAATTACTAAAATACAAACAATTATTAAACTAATAAAAATTTTAAACAATTTAGATATTAAGTTATATATTTATAATAAATGAAATAAACTAAATTTTTAGTTTGATAATCACAAAAGTTTTAATTTATAATATTTAAATTTCAATTTATTAAAAATATCCATATTTTTGATCTCTATAAGCCATAGTATCTAGTAATAAAATATTCAAATGTATAATTTTTTCTCAACATTACTATTTTTTCCCGATTGGAATAACGGTTTCCCCTCTGATTTCTTAATACTTCATTTTTTTGTAGGAGCAATATTCATCCCTTTTCTTATGATTAGCAGAAGGGCGAGAAAGTTTGATGAAAAAAACCCCGAAGCATTTTTAAATGGTTACAAAGACTATAATAAATCAACTTACTTAGGCTATGAAGAAATAAACTAATTTAAATAAATTTAAAATAAAGTATGAAAGAAAATGTAGATTTAACAATTTTTAGTCCAACTGCTCCTTTAGGTATATTTATAATATTTTGCGGTCTTATATTTAGTTCTATAGTTTTTTATATAATTTATGCAGTAAGCACAAATAAAGAATCATTGGAAGATAAAAAAATGAGGGATAAGAAAAACATAATTCAAAAGGAAAAAATAAATAGGTTATTTCCTAAGAAAAAATAGAATTTATAACTTTTATCTTAGAAAGATAGTTGTTTGTAATTGAGACAGCTAAATCAACAGGGTCAAAAAACATTTTTTCAACTTCAGAAAAACTAAACATTAGTAAATCCTTATCTTATCAAAGCAAAGTTTTAATTGTGAGAAAAAAAGTTAATTTCATAGTAATGAATATACTATTTATTGTAATAAAAAAAAAATCTTTTAAAATTCTAATAATATATTTGAATAAATAGGATAATTAATTTTGGTAAGTAGAAATTTATACTTAATTCTTGCTAGTGGAGAAATAAATGGAATAGGTTTTTGGCTAATTGATAAAACATATAATGAATTTCCAGCTATAGAAAATAAAAATTTGTTGGAATGTCACAGAAAAGAATTAATAGCCGAAGAATCTGCAAAAGATATACTATGCGCAATAAATCTTAATCTCCACAATTTAATGAATGATTTAAAAAAAGATGGATTTAATATTGAAAAGCCTCCAAAAGGTATATCATTTCATTTGCCCTTATGTGTTATGGAAGATATTTTTGACTTTTGGCTAGAAACTTATAAAAATAAAATTTCTTGGCAAACTTCATTGGGATTACTAAAAATAAAAAAAAGACTTTCTCTTGCAAGCATAATAAAAAGTAAAGCAATTAAAAGTCACGTTATAGATTTAGCATTCATTATTGAGAAACTTCATAATTATAGACCTAGCACTCAAGAGAAATATAAATATAAAGATCCAATGTGGAAATAAAAATTTTTATAAATAAGTGAACATAGTAATCGTACGATTTTGTAAATTTATTGTTAACATTCTTAAATTGTTAAATCAAATGAGCAATCAGTTTTCATTCAGCCAAGATGAGATGAACGGAATAGTTGAAGATACTTATAAAAATATTATTAATGAATGTAAGAATTTGATTAGAGAAACAAAATGTCCCGATGAACAAATTATTGCTTTATTAAGTTTAGTTGCCTCAACATTTACGCCAACTCTTTCTAAAGAGTAAATAGAGGTATTTTGAAAGTCTAGATATATTAATTTACTATAATTTTTGAGAATAAACTTATACTAGAGATTTTCAAAATATTATTAATAATATATAATTTTTAAATTGAAAAATTTTAAAAGTAGAACCAGGATAATATCTATATTGGTAGAATTTTTTATAAATTTAAATATGCATATAATTTTAGAAGATAATTATTTTCGTAGAAAAACTATAAAATTGCAAATATTAATTGTATGACCTATGAATAAATAAATTAATTTCTCTAAGAAAAGTTTCTGAAAAAAACGTAAATTACTTGTATCGCATGTTAAAATACAACAATACATATAACTATTAATTATTTTGACACAAGTAACTGTAGGGGAAAATGAAGGAATTGAGTCTGCTTTAAGGCGTTTTAAGAGACAAGTATCTAAGGCTGGTATATTTGCTGATCTAAAAAGGCTTAGACACCATGAAACTCCAATTGAAAAATATAAGAGAAAATTACAGCAAAGAAGAAAGGCTAGAAGAAGATAAAAACATCTTTTTGTAAATTAAAATAAAAATAGTTTGGAATATTAAAAAGTTTGTAACTCATCTATAAATTAATTATTTATTTCAGTTCAATAGAATTTTTAAGGAACAATTAAATAATTAATTAATTTAGAACTGGAGTTTAATTATTCTAATTAAGGTTTGTAATCTTTTAATTTTTTTGCTAGGTTTATACCCACCCCTGGAACAGCTAAAAGTTCTTCCTCTTTTGCAGATAGAATATCCTTAGTAGATTTAAAACCAGCTTCATAAAATGCCTTAGCACTTTTTGCTCCAACACCAGGAATAGAAGTAAAGCTTTCAATTAAAAGTTTAACTTCTTGTTTCTTTCCCTTTACAAGCTTTTTGGCTTTTGAGGCTTTTGTTGTTTTTGGAGATTTTGTAGATTTTGTAGATTTTGTTGTTTTTAAAACTTTCTTAGGCTTAGAAGTCTTTGAAATTGATTTTTTGCCAAAGAGTGATTTTAATTTATTTAAGATTTTGGAAAACATTTAATCAATTAAGTAATTAATAAAATCTAAATTCAAAAATTTTTTGAAAAACTAATAATTCGTTATTCAAGTGAAATTAGATTTTATATATTTTCAATCTTATAAAGACACATTTTTAAATGTTATGCAAGTAAATAATCTATATAAGAATGAAATTATTACTTTACTCTCTTAAATCTCTTTATAAAATTATTTTTGATTATAAGATTTTTGATGTACTAATTTAATTCAAATTTTATGAGAGAGATATAATGATAATTTGTTTTTTCGAAATTAATAAACATAGTCACTTTAAATAAACTAATTAATATGGATTCTAATATTTATATTTGAAGTTTAATATTTCTCAAATTCACAAGCTCTTTTATAATTTACGTAGCTTAAATAATATATATCTGCATTTAATGAAAATAATTATTATTACCGGTCCATCTGGTAGCGGGAAGACAGATCTTGCTAAAAAACTTATGTTTGAATTAGAGAATTCTCATATTATCAGTACAGATGACTTTTATAGAACTGGCAAAATAAGTAATTTACTTTCTAAATTTGTTGAATCATATTTTGATAGAAAAATCAGTCATAATAGTAAATTATTAAGAAAGACAATAAATAAAATTCTTAAAAATAAAAAAATAAATTATTCATACAAGTATGATTTTATAAAAAAAAGAGCAGAAATTACCCATAATACATCTTTAAATATTGAGACCTTAATTATTGAAGGAATTTTTACCATGGAATTACTAAAATTTCTTTCAAAAAAAGATTATATATTGATTAGATTAAAAATAAATAAAGAAATTTGTATGAAAAGAGTACAGGAAAGAGACTATATTGAAAGAGGTAAAAGCAAGGAAAAGTCTAAAGAGGATTTCTTAAAAGCATGGAATATTTACAAGAATAAGGAAAAATTTTATAAAGTTTTAGATAAAGGTAAAGAATTAATCTTTAAAAAAGATCCTAATATAAACATTATTCTAAAAAAATCATCTAATAAAATTCAATAAACTTATTTGATAACTTTAAACCACTCAAAATAGCGCCATAAACAGAACCATAACCTTCTAATTGAATCCAATCTCCACAAAATCCAATATTGCATTCCTCACATAGTTGAAGTCTTTCGGGAATTCCTTCTCCAATAGGTTGCGATGCTCTCCAATTCATCCTGGAGATATCGTCTAATAAAAGATTTTTAGAAGCTATATGATTTTTAATTAGAAAAGTATTTAATTTATTTAATAAATATTTATACAAAATATCTCTATCTTCTCGTTCATATTTATTTATAATGGATTCCATATTCCTTGTATGCAAAACGATTCCAAGACTATTATCGAATTGTTTTTGAAATATTATTCTTTCAAATCCTATATCTTTCTCTGCTTTCTGATTAAAAATAAAATGAATAATGTCTTTATTAAAAATACCTTCTAAATAATAATTTTTTTTTGTAAACATTAAAAAATTAATTCTCTTTATATATTCTTGGTTATTACATAACTTTATAATTTCATCAATTTTAATATTGTTTTTTTTAATTATGGCTTTTCGTAGTGGAATTTCTCCTACATTTAAGATTTCTAATGATCTTTTATGCAACAAGAGATTACTGGAACAGACTAAAAATTTCCCAATAATTTTTTTATTCTTATTTGATAATACATTCCATAATTCTGATTGAAAATTTAATTTATTAATCAAAGTTTCAAAATAGAAATCAATTTGATCTTTTGTATTGTAAAGATGAATCACATTCTCTACGAGTTTACTCATATTAGTAATTGATGTATAAACATCCCCAAAATAAAATTGATTATTATAATTTCTAGAAAATTTATAATTTTCATCTATTTCAAAAATCGAATTATCTAAACTTTTTATAAGATTTTTATCTAAAAGTTCTTCTATAAAATTTTCTAAACAGATATCTTTTTGAAAATTTTTTATATTGAAATTAGGACAACCATGATTTAAAGCTAATTTTTTATCTTTATGATGATATCTGGTACTACATCTTCCTCCTAATCCCCTCCCAGCCTCTACAACCGCGATCTTTCCCTTAAACCCTTGTTTTAATATATTCGCAATAAATGTAGAGGAAGATATGCCTCCGCCAATTACAACTACATCATATATATTTTGCATGAATTTTAAAAACAGTCATAAATTGATAAGTTTTTGAGCTTCTAGAAATTGTTTTTCAGTAGATAATTCAGTTTCTAATAAAGGAATAATAGTATTACTTAAGTAAAAATCTATTATATTTTTTGTAATTTTACTTGATTCTTCCAAGGTATTTAAATATTTATCAGATAAATAGACGCCTCTCCATGGTCTAAATTTAAATCTTGCAAGAAACTGCTTAGAGGGAATAAAAAGACTACCATATACGTTTATTTCTTTATCAATCAAATTTTGAGAATTAGTTAAAATTTTATTTAGAAAATTTATTTCTCTTGAAAGTTGATTTATTTCTGAGCCAAACTGAAGCCAAATAGACTGAACAAAATAAGAATTTAATTTATCTATCAATCTATTTCTTTCGATTTTATAATTTCTTTCTTCTAAGAAATAAGGATTAAATGCTACTCCAAATTTTAAATTTTTACTAAAATCATATTTTAATTTTTCTAATATACTCAATACATCAAATTCTTTCCTTTTTTTTGAACCAGATACTAATAGTATTTCATTACTTTTATTAAAATTTTTGTTTAATTCTACAAAGTTTAAAAACT
>CACNWD010000011.1 GCA_902624085.1 uncultured Prochlorococcus sp. | reverse complement strand
ATTTATTTAAAAACATTAAAACTGATATACACCTTATTTGGGGAGAAAAAGACCCTTGGGAATCACTTGAAGAAGCAAAACAATGGGTAAATGATTATGAAGAAATTAAAAGTCTAAATGTGATTAAGGATGCTGGTCATTGTCCTCATGATGAGAAACCAGAACAAACTAATAAATTAATCTTAAAGATTATTCAAGAGACGAAATAAGCTTCAACATTATCACTAAGTCTTCTTAAACCTCTCAAGCCATCTCTTTCTAAATTTCTGACCCTGTCTCTACTGATCCCTAAAACCCTTCCTATACCGGTAAGAGACATAGGCTCATCTCCATCCATACCATATCTCATTCTTAAAACTCTACATTGCAAATCAGGTAATTGATGTAATAACGAATGTAAATCTCCTCGCATGCAATCCATTTCAATTTGCTCGTCAGGCAAATCTTCTCCACCTGCTAACAAATCTAAGAGTACAGTATCTTCACCATCTCCAACTTTAGTTTCTAAGCTAACTGGTTGACCAGCTTTACACATTAAATCTTTTACATCTTCTTCAGGCAGTTCAACATATTTTGCAAGTTCACTAATAGTTGGAGTTCTCGACATCTCTTGACTTAATTCCCTCTGACCTTTTTTAAGTTTATTTAGCATTTCAGTTATATGGATAGGCAGTCTAATTGCTCTACTTTTTTCAGCAATAGCTCTCGTAATACCCTGCCTAATCCACCAATACGCATAAGTAGAAAATTTATACCCTCTTGCTGGATCAAACTTCTCTACCCCTCTTACAAGACCAATAGTTCCTTCTTGGATAAGGTCTAGTAATTCCATATTTCTTTTTGTATATTTCTTCGCAACACTAACTACAAGTCTTAGGTTAGCCGCGACCATTCTTTCTTTTGCTCTTTGACCGGCTCTTAATCTCTTTTTGACCTGGGGAATAGTTAAATCTAATTTTTGTGCTATTACTTCAAGAGAAGGCTTCTCTCCGGTTAAATCAAGTATTTCTAATTCAAGTCTTTCTACCTGCATCAGTTCTTGAACTTGCCTGCCAAGAGTAATCTCTTGCTCATGAGTCAATAAAGGGACTCTACCAATATCTCTCAAGTAAGATCTTACTAAATCAACTTCATTGGCAGTCTTAAGTGCTGAAATCGAACTTAATTTATTTTCAACTATGGTTTCCGTAGACATAAATAAAATATACTTTTGTAAACAATACCATTAAGAATTGTAAAGTTAAACCTAAAAATCCACAAATTTACATAATTGAGTATATTTACTCATTCTATCATTTATAATTATTTACTAACCATGCTGCTGTATTTAGGTATATAAAAACACCCGCTATATCTGTTGCAGTTGTTATGAAAGGTGAAGACATCAGGGCAGGATCTAGACCCATCCTGTCAAAAAGAAGCGGGAGCACCGCTCCTGCAGTGGCGGCAAGTGTCGTAATAGAAAGCAAACTAATGCCAACTGCTAGTCCTATTAACAAACCTTCTCCTTGCCACCAAGCAAAAGGTATTACGACAATTAGCATCAATATTCCAAGCAGGGCTCCAGTAATAGCTTCTTTTAAGATAGCTTTTAAAGCTCCCAAAGATTTAATCTTTTGAGTACTTAAACCCCTAATAACCACGGTAGAGCTTTGCGCTCCCACATTTCCACCTGTGCCAATTAGTAAAGGAATAAAAGCCGCCAAAATCACTACTTCGCTTAGTATTTGATCATTAGTAGCAATAACTTTTGTCGTAATTCCATTTGCTAAAACAAGAATTAGCAACCAAACGATCCTTCTTCTAGCGATAGTAAATAATCCACTTTGAAAATAATCATCTTCATCTCCTGCTTGAACTGCACCAGCAGCATATATATCTCTTGTAGCTTCTTGCTCTATAACATCAATCAAATCATCAACAGTAACAATACCCACAAGCCTATTTTCTTTATCTACAACAGGAAGTGCCAAAAAATCATATCTTTGTATTGCCCTAGCCACTTCTTCTTGATTTGTATCAGTTGTTGTATTCACTACTTCCCTCGTCATAACTTCTCCAATTTGCATTTGAGGATTAGCAGTCACAAGATCTCTTAAAGAAAGGATGCCTGTTAAATGCCTCTCTTTATCTGTGACATATAGACTATAAATAGTTTCAGTAAAAGGAGCTCTTTCCCTTACTAGAGAGAGAGCTTCTTCTGCTGTTTGCATCTCTTTTAAATCTATAAACTCAGTAGTCATTAACCTTCCAGCAGTTTCTGGCTGATACCCTAATAACTCAGCTGTAACTTTCCTCTCTCCAGGACTAAGTGCTGACAAGAATTTTCTGACAACTTTCGCAGGTAATTCGTCAAACAACTGTACACGATCATCAGGTGACATTTTCTCGACAATCTCTAAAACTTCCCCCGAGCGAAGCCTATCTAATAGAGTTTGCTGAACTACTGGATCTAAATATTCATAAACTTCAATAGCTTCATTCTTTTTAAGCAGCCTGAAAGCTAAAGCTTGTAAAATTTGAGGCAGACAGCCAATCGCTTCTGCTATATCAACAGGCTGTGAGGGCTCCAAGATAAGCTTTGCAGTATCATAATTACCTGCTACTAAAAGTTCTTGTAATTCTTTCGCTATTTTTTCGCTTGAAGTAAGTTCCCCAGAAAATGAAGCATAACTATAACTATTAATATCATCATTCATAAGTTTATTTTAAATAATAAAATTAGTTTAATAAATATATGGTTAGAACTAAAACTAAACTTTCATCCAACCTCTCATTGGTCTATTTGAATTATCTTCAAAAATATTATTTGTTGCTTGAACTCTAAACCATCTATCATTAGTTGAAGTAATCCAATGTCGCAGTATGACAAGTGTTGATCCTGTCTTTAAGTGCCTCAATTTTTTTGAATACACATCAGGAGAAATATAAATATTACAATTCGAATCAAGAACTATTTCTTTAGCTTTATTAGAGCAAGAAAGATCATTTAAATTTTTCTGAATCCCGCCTGCAGGTAAATAAATAGGTGCAAATAATGCGAATGAAATTAAACAAATATTCTTAATATAATTATTAATCATATATCCAGAGTCGCTAAATCTAAATCAAGGCTATGGGTTTCAATAAATTCTCTTCTAGGTGCCACTTTATCCCCCATTAGGATATTAAATATCCTATCTGCCTCTAAGGCATCCTCAATCTCTACTCGTTTCATCATTCTAGTTTTTGGATTCATAGTAGTATCCCATAATTGCTTTGGCATCATTTCTCCTAAACCTTTAAACCTCTGAATATTATAATTAGCCTTTTCACCAAATTCATTAATAGTTGATTTCAATTCATTTTCGTTATAACAGTATTTATGATTTTTACCTCTTTCAACTTTATACAAAGGTGGACATGCAATATATATATACCCCTTTTCGACAAGTTCTTTTTGATATCTATAAAAAAATGTTAGTAGTAGAGTTCTAATATGTGCCCCATCTACATCAGCATCTGTCATAATAACTACTCTATGGTATCTCAATGATTTAATCTCAAATTCTTCACCTTTTATACCTAAACCAAGAGCCGTAATTAAAGATTGAATTTCTGTATTTTTATAAATTTTGGAATCATCAGTTTTTTCTATATTCAAAATTTTTCCTCTTAAAGGTAAGATAGCTTGAAACTTTCTATCTCTACCCTGCTTAGCAGAACCACCAGCTGAATCTCCTTCTACAATATAAATTTCCGATTCTGATGGATCTCTAGAACTACAATCTGCTAATTTCCCAGGTAAAGTAGAACTCTCAAGAACACTTTTCCTTCGTACAAGTTCTCTTGCTCTCCTTGCAGCTTCAGCAGCATTAAATGATTGTATAGCTTTCTCTAAAATGAGATCCAGTACTGATGGATTAAATTCCAAATACTTTGATAAAGCTTCTCCTATTAAAGAATCAACAATACCTCTTACTTCAGTATTCCCAAGTTTTGTTTTTGTTTGACCCTCAAATTCAGGATCCGGCACTTTTACCGAAAGGACCACTGTTAAGCCTTCTCTAATATTCTCACCTGCTAAATTTTTGTCTCCATCCTTACGCTTAGATCTTTTTTTTGCAAAATTATTTAAAGTTCTTGTTAAAACAGTTTTCAAACCCTCTATATGAGTTCCACCATCGATAGTTCGTATATTATTCGCAAATCCTAAGATATTATCAGAATAAACATCTGAACACCACTGCAAAGCAGCCTCAACATATACATTTTCTTTTTGCGAATCAACATAAATAATTTCAGGATGTAATGACTCCTTTTCAGAGTTCATATATTGCACATATTCTTTAATACCACCTTGATAAAAATATATTTCCTCCCTAAAACTATTATCTTTTAAAGATTGTCTTTCATCACGAAAAATAATTTTTACACCACCATTAAGATAGGCCAATTCTCTTAGCCTGGAGGATAATACAGAATATTCAAATTCTATTACCGTCGTAAAAATTAATGGATCAGGTTTAAAGCTTATTGTGGTTCCAGTTCTTTTACTTTGTTGACTTTGATTCTTAACCTCTAAATCACCTTTGGCAATACCCTTCTCAAATCTTTGATTAAATTGCTTACCATCACGATAAACAGTTACTTCAACCCACTCACTTAAAGCATTAACAACTGATATACCAACACCATGTAAGCCACCAGAGACCTTATATCCACCACTACCAAATTTCCCGCCGGCATGTAGAACAGTTAAGACTGTTTCTAAAGCGCTCTTTCCAGTTCTGGGATGTATATCGGTAGGAATACCTCTCCCGTTATCAGAGATCAACGCGGAACCATCAGCCTTAAGAATAATTTCAATGTGATCACAATGTCCTGCAAGGGCCTCATCTACAGAATTATCAACAACCTCATAAACTAAATGATGCAATCCTCGTGGACCAGTCGAGCCAATATACATTCCAGGACGCTTGCGAACAGGTTCTAATCCCTCTAAAACTTGTATTTGCTCTGCACCATATTCGTTAGAGACTTTATTAGACCTTGTTTCCTCGCTCATTTAAACCAAAAATTAATAATTAAAACCTTTCCAAAATTTTTATTTAGGAAGGTATCGATTTAAACTTACCACTGGTAAACAAGAAAGGCTTCAAAAATAATGAATAATTTAATTACTTATTTACTATTATTAAAACTTAATTAGAAAGTATTTTATTTATGAATTCTTCAAAACCCCTAGTAATAGTTCTTATAGGACCTACTGCGAGTGGCAAAACTGATTTAGCAATTGAAATTGCAAAACATTTTAACATGAGAATTCATAATGTTGATTCAAGACAAATATATAAAGAAATGGATATTGGAACAGCCAAGCCTAATAAAATCCAACAAAAAGTTATTAGACATTATTTATTAAACCTTACTAATCCAGACCAGACGATTAACGTAAAAGAATTTCAAGAAATTGCTACAAAATCAATTAATAATGAGATATCAAAAGGTGAACATCCTTTCCTTGTTGGAGGTAGCGGACTTTATATGAATTCAATCATTTATGGATTTATTACTCCAGAAGTTCCTCCTCAAAAAAACTTCAGAAATAACTTAACAAAATTAGGTCAAAAAGAGTGTTGGGAACTCCTTCAAATCTGTGATCCTGTCACAGCTCAAAAAATAAATGCTGAAGATAAAATTAGGACCATAAGAGCTCTTGAAGTTTTTTATGCCACCGGCAAACCCATATCTATTCAACAATCAATCAATCCTCCACCTTGGAAAGTTCTAGAAATTGGACTCGATTGTAATGAGTTAAATGAAAGAATTCTAAAAAGAACGAAAATAATGTTTGAAAATGGAATTATAGATGAGACAAAAAATCTTATAAACAAATACGGAATAGATTTACCTTTACTCAAAACTATTGGTTATCAAGAGGCAATAAATGTAATTACAAATAATCAAAAAATAAATGATGCGATAGAAATAACTTCCAAAAAAACAATTAATTTTGCCAAAAGACAACGAACTTGGTTTCGTAATAAAAATAATCCCTACTGGCTTGATAACAAAAACCCTCTAAAAGATGCAATAATTAAAATACAATCTACTATTTGCTAGATTTAAATTAAATTTAAGATTAAATTTTAAAATTATTTTCCACAAACAAACTGAATGCCACCACGTCCACGCTTTGATCGCCGCGCTCCAGTAAGAGAGCTACCCAATATTAATGAAAGGATTAATTATCCTGAACTCAGAGTAGTTGACTCAGATGGGCAACAATTAGGCGTAATAGATAGATTAAAAGCGTTAGAGATTGCTTCTAAAAGAGAACTAGATTTAGTATTAGTAAGTGAAAAAGCTAATCCCCCAGTTTGCAGGATTATGGATTATGGAAAATATAAATTTGAACAAGAAAAAAAAGCAAAAGAAGCTAGAAAAAAATCACATCAAACAGAAGTTAAAGAAGTTAAGATGAGATATAAAATTGATAAGCATGACTACGATGTGAGAATTGGTCAGGCATTAAGATTTCTTAAGGCAGGAGATAAAGTTAAATGTACTGTTATTTTTAGGGGTCGAGAAATTCAACATTCAAATTTAGCAGAAACACTTCTCCTGAAAATGGCCAATGATTTGGAAGAGCAATCAGAGGTCCAACAATCTCCTAAAAGAGAAGGCAGAAACATGATTATGTTTCTGAGTCCGAGAAAAACACCTTTAATTAAAAAAGAAGATGAAAACTAAATATTTTTAAATTTCATAATATTTATATTATTTAATCTATGACAGATGTTAATGTGGCACTATAACTCTTAAGAACATAAGTTTTACAAATAGCGTGAGATTCCATATACAGTCAGAAAGTGATATTTCAGCTTCAAGCCAACTTTATAATCAAATTTGCTTCGCAATAGCCTCAAGACATTATCCACCTGGTCATAGACTACCTAGTACAAGGCAATTGGCCATGCAGACAGGTCTTCATAGAAATACAATAAGCAAAGTTTATAGACAACTAGAAACAGACGGTGTCGTTGAAGCAATTGCTGGTTCTGGTATTTACGTAAGAGATCAAGTTAAAAAGAAAGATATTAAAGAATCAATTCAGTCAAACAAGCCAGGGAGAGACCCGTCACTTGAAGCTAAAAAAGCTATTGACCAATTAATTAATATTGGATGCTCTTTACAAGAAGCTAGAGAAATATTAACCAAAGAAGTTGATTGGAGGATAAAATGCGGTGCGAGAATATTAGTTAGCACACCCAGAGAGGATATTGGAGCTTCAATGTTAATTGCAGAAGATTTAGCCCCACGAATAAATGTTCCAGTAGAAGTCATACCAATGGAAGAGCTGGAAAAAGTTCTTTGTAACTCAAATAATGGCACACTTGTAACTAGCCGTTATTTTTTACAACCATTAGAAAAACTTGCCAAGAAATATGGAATTCGAGCTATAGCTGTAGATTTAAGTGATTTTCAAAAAGAATTAAAGATGTTAACAGAATTAAAACCAGGGAGCTGCGTTGGCATTGTGAGTATTAGTCCAGGACTACTTCGAGCAGCAGAAGTGATCTTACACAGTATTAGAGGCAATGATATACTTCTTATGACAGCCAATCCAGAAAATAGTAGTAGACTTTTAGCTCTATTGAGGACTACAAGCCACGTACTATGTGACAGTCCAAGCTTATCAGCTGTTGAAAACACTCTTACCAAAAATCGCTCTCAGTTAATAAGGATGCCACTCATACACTGTGCTGCGAACTACCTAACACAAGAAACTATTAATCAACTAAAAAAAGAAATTGGGATATCACATTAATTCAAATGATTAATACTATAAAGTCAGACATAGCGATAATTAAAGAAAGAGATCCTGCCGCAAGAGGGATCCTTGAAATCTTTCTGTGTTACCCAGGATTTCAAGCAATCTTCCTTCATAGATTCACTCATAAATTATGGAATCTAAAATTACCCTTAATTCCAAGGATATTAAGCCAAATTACCAGGACTATAACAGGAATTGAAATTCATCCAGGAGCTAGAATAGGTAGAAAAGTTTTTATTGATCATGGGATGGGAGTTGTAATAGGGGAAACAGCTGAGATAGGAGATAACTGCTTACTATATCAAGGAGTAACTTTAGGAGGAACAGGCAAAAACCATGGGAAAAGGCATCCAACATTAAAAGAAAATGTTGTTGTCGGAGCAGGCGCAAAAGTTTTAGGTTCAATCACTGTTGGAGCAAACACAAGAATTGGAGCTGGTTCTGTCGTAGTTCGTAGCGTTCAAGGAAACAGCACCGTAGTAGGAATTCCTGGGAGAGTAGTTCATCAAAGTGGAGTTAAGATTAATCCCTTAGCGCATTCAGCTCTGCCAGATGCAGAAGCAAATGTCATAAGAAATCTTATGGATAGAATAGATACTCTAGAAAATCAACTAAATAGATTACAAAAAGCTCTGCACAATTTAGTTAATGATGAAGTAATTGATATTTCAAAATTGGGAGATGCACAGAATTTAAAAGATAAAGAAATTATCGAGTTTTTAGGAGATGATAGTAATTAATTAATCTTTTTATCATCTACTTCTTTTTCTATTTTTGGTTGAAACATAAACATTGAGTAAATAACATTTCTCCTCATATTTGTCATCATTTCAAGGAACATATCATAACCTTCATTTTTATACTCAATTAGAGGATCTTTTTGCCCATAACCCCTTAAACCCACTGACTCTCTAAGAGAATCCATAGATTGTAAATGCTCTCTCCAGAGATTATCAATTTGTTGAAGGATAAAAAACCTTTCTGCTTCTCTCATCAAACCAAGTCGATGATTTTCTATCTGAGATTCTTTCAAATCATAAGCTGCTCTTAATTGCTCTTTCAAATAATTTTTTAATTCTTGTATTGACAATGAAAATATATCTTTCACTTCTAAATCATTCAACAAATAAATAAATTCTTTCACTTTAGATACCAATTGTTCCAAATCCCACTCTTCTGGAGGTAAATCTTGATTAACATAAGCTTCAACTATTTCCTCCATTGTTATCTCTCCATATCCAATAACTTGTTTTTTCAAATCTATTCCTTTTAAGACTCTCAACCTTTCTGAATAAACAGCTTTTCTTTGATTATTCATTACTTCATCATATTCAAAAACTTGTTTTCTAATATCATAATAATAAGTCTCAACTTTTTTCTGAGCACTCTCAAGAGACCTAGTGAGCATTCCAGATTCAATAGGCATATCTTCATCGACTCTGAATGCATTCATTAAGTTAGCGACTCTATCTCCTCCAAAAATTCTTAATAAATTATCTTCTAGGGACAAGAAAAATCTTGTACTTCCTAAATCACCTTGTCTTCCAGCTCTTCCTCTAAGCTGATTATCCACCCTCCTAGACTCGTGTCTCTCAGTACCAATTACATGCAAGCCCCCAGCATTTCTAACATTTTCTTCTTCTATTTTAAGAACTTTTTCATACTCAGATTTAACTGATGCTAATACTTCTCTCAATAACTTTATAAGATTATCATTAGTGGGTGCTTTTTCTGCAGCAGTTGATATTCTATCTTCTAATTCAATTAAAGTAAGTTTGCGCTCTCCCCAATTATTCACAAGTTCTTTTGACAAGGAATGAAGATCTTTCTCAATATTTTCGCCAAGATTACAAGGGAAAAGACTTTTAACATTATTTAAGATATTTCCAGTAGATTTTTTTAATTTAATTTTCGATGATGATGAAAAACCACTCTTAGACTTCAAATCTCTTTGTTTGGGAATTGGTGGTTTATGTTCATTATCTGGTTTTACTAAAAGAGGTAATAAGGTTTCTTTCAACTTTAATCTCGCCATATAATCACTATTGCCACCTAAAATAATATCCGTACCTCTCCCAGCCATATTTGTTGCTATTGTTACAGCACCGAACCTTCCAGCCTGAGCAACGATTTCTGCTTCTCTCTCTACATTTTCTGGTTTGGCATTTAGTAAATTATGAGGTATTTGTTGTTCTTGTAATAAGGAACTAAGGAGTTCGCTCTTTTCAACACTTGTAGTTCCAACTAATACTGGTCTACCTTTTTTATGTATATCAGCTGTTTCATTAGCGACAGCTTTCCATTTTCCCATTTCTGTTTTAAAAACCTGATCCGACCAATCCTTTCGTTGTCTAGCCATATTTGTGGGCACAACTGTTGATTGTAATTTATATGTTTTCTCAAATTCAACTTCTTCAGTTTTAGCTGTGCCAGTCATACCTGCAAGACCTGGATAAAGTAAAAAAAAGTTTTGATAAGTAATAGAAGCTAATGTTTGAGTCTCAGGTTGAATCTTTAAACCCTCTTTGGCTTCTATAGCTTGGTGCTGTCCATCACTCCATCTTCTTCCAGGCATTACCCTACCTGTAAATTCATCAACAATTACTGCTTCACCATTTTTTAAAATATAATTTACATCTTTAACAAATAATTCTTTCGCTTTCAAAGCATTTGTAATGTAATGAGCCCAAGGATCCTGGGGATCATATAAATCGTTCACCTTTAGAGATTCTTCACATTTAGCAAATCCTTGATCAGTTAATATACAACTTCTTTGTTTCTCATCCACTTCATAATCTCCTTTTGGATCAACTCCATCCTTACTCATTTCTTCTGCTCTTTCTAATTGCAAGGTTAGTTCAGCTGCTTTCTGATATTTCTCTTGTGGACGCTCAATTTGACCAGAAATTATGAGAGGAGTTCTAGCTTCATCAATTAAAATTGAATCAACTTCATCAATCACACAATAGTTAAATTCTCTTTGAACAACTTCTTCAATATCAGTTGACATATTATCTCTTAAATAATCAAAACCTAATTCAGAATTTGTAGCGTAAGTAATATCACATGCATAGTTTTTCTTTCTTTGTGCAGGACTCATATCTTGTTGAATTAAACCTACGCTTAAACCTAAAAACTTATGTACTTGCCCCATCCACTCCGCATCTCTTCTTGCGAGATAATCGTTAACCGTAACGACATGAACCCCTTTCCCTGATAAAGCGTTCAAGTAACAGGGTAATGTAGCGACAAGAGTCTTACCCTCACCAGTTTTCATCTCAGCAATTTGACATTCATGTAACACCATGCCTCCAATTAATTGAACATCAAAATGTCTCATCCCTAAAACTCTTTTGCTCGCTTCTCTAACAATTGCAAAAGCTTTTGGAAGAAGATCATTAATTAAATCTTTTTGTTTTATTAAGTTTGTTTCTTCAGAAAGAATAGACCTAAAGTTATAAGTTTCAGCTCGTAATTGTTCATCACTTAATTTGGTTACTTCAGCCTCCAGCAGATTTATTTCTTCAACTATTGGTTGATATCGCTTTAATTTTCGAGTATTTGGATCTCCCAGCAATAGTTTGAGCATAATTTTTTTCCCTGGCGCAAAACATCAATTACAAACTATTATAAATGTAATTGATCAAGAACTTACAAGAACAATAAAAGTTTTTAGACAATTAATCCAAAATATCTTACATTGTTATTTGAATTTTTAGAATTAAATATTGAATAAAAATATTTTTTTGAATAGAAAAATAGTACTAATAAAGCATTTTAAAGGGGCTCCCGGCTTAAGGCTATTCGGAATAGGCCCTAACTTTTTGCCCTGCAATGGATTATGCAAATTAAAAGTTTTATTAGACAAAAATACTAGTTGGGCTAGAAATAGAAAAATTAAAGACTTAAAAACTTGCCTCGCTAATAGTGATGTAGTAGTTAGTCTTTGGTCAAAAGATAAAATTCTTGGCTTTGGGAGAGCATTAAGTGATGGAACTTATAGAACTGTTCTTTGGGATATTGTCATTGATCATAATTATCAAGGGAAAGGTTATGGCAAGCTTATAGTTAATTCACTTTTAGAGTCGAAAAGGATAAAACAATCTGAAAAAATTTATTTAATGACATCAAATCAAAAAGATTTTTATTGTCAAATTGGCTTTGACGAAGTTTACTCCCAAAATCTACTAATAAAAAACAAAAAAATTAATCATGAAATAATAGATATTTAGACCAAAAATAATTATTCACTGCAGCGACAAGTACTCCACATATCCATGCAATTCTATGATTTTGAATCAACTGATCAACAACATTTATAATTAAAGTCATTTCTAAACCGCCAATAAAATAAATAACAACAAATAGAAACAATGTATTACTTAGTTTATTAAATCTTGACTTAGAAAATGTCCAATTATTTGAAAAATAAAAAGTTGCAAATAATCCAGAGCAATAACCGAGAGAACTAGCCAAATTAATTATTAAAGTTAATCGATAAACAATAGAGTAAATACAAAAATTCAAAAAAGTTGATCCTAGGCCTACAAGACCAAATTTCAATATTTGAATTTTATTTTTTTTAAGGAACCGTATCAAATTACAAAATAAATTAACTAACAAAGATGCCATAAAGCCATCTAATAAAATTACCTAATACTGGAACAGGAGCAAAAGTTGGTCCACAAAAGTCAAAATAATCTCTATGCTCTTTTATTTTACCGCTTTCACCGAAAGTTAACCTAGTTGTCCCTGGATATATAAATTCCTTATTGAGAATTTTTAAACCCATTGTCCACTCCACAAAACCAATATTTTGATTAATTGCAACCGCATGTGTTTCTAAGTAGACATCTTTGCATCGCTTAATAAGATTTTCCTGAGCTTCAATATATGCATCTAATCCATATTTTTCTTGGGTAGGATCGATAAACACAACATCTTCTTCATAATAGGAGGCCCATACATTTTTGGATGGCGCTTCCCCTCCATAAGGTTTAGTAAATAATTTTTGTAATTCTCCTTCTGTAATGCTCCTATCCATACTTAAAAAATAATCATTAATTCATAATAGATAAATTAATTAAATTTTAGAAGCGGATGAAGAGATGCAAACTCTCATCATTCCCCTTGACCAAGGGCTTAGCTATGCTTCAAACATAAGTCATAGCAATGCTTTTATGTTAATTCTTACTAAATATTAATGAAACAGTGCAGTTATAAGTTCAGAATAAGTTTTTTACTATACATAGAATAATAGTAGTTTTACAAAATAGGTTTACACCACTTTTATTAGTATAAATAAGACATTAATTATTAATTAAAAGGTGAATGCAAACTTCCCCAGCGAATGGAAGACGGCAATAATGGCAATAGATTTATAATCGCAATTCCCTATGTTATTAGTATTTGTTGAAGTTATGCCGAAAAAAATGACTAAACAAGAAAGCGAATTAAGGATTGCTCATACTGCTGAATTAGTTACCGAAAGGCAGGCATATTGTTCATTCACTAGCCTCTTTACAGCGAAATATGGAATATCAACTAGAAGAGCTAGGCAAATCATCTCCAATACTTTCAACTTACTATAAAAACGATATAGGAAGTGGACTTAAATCGTCCAGAAATGACTGCAAAAATTAATTTATATTTTTGAAACTGCAATGCATACAGCTATTCAAGGGAAAACAACATTCTGGAGTTGTAAGTCATGCACTAATTCTGATGAAATATATTGGATTAGAAGCAAAAATAAAAAGTTAGACAGGGTGTTTTGGGAACACTAGATCTCAGGTTCGAATCCTCTCTCCCCCGATAAGTTATAGCAGTAAGTCTTAGCTAATAATATGTTTCCATCAAAAAGTCTTACCCTCTATAGAATTGCAGCTGTTTTTATTAAAGAATAATAATTGAGACAATAATTAGGTTAAAGTAATTGATTAGGGAAACCTAGTTGTTTTTCAATATAAATTTCAATAAAACTGGTTTAACGTAAGTATGTTCAAAATTAATAGAAAAGAACTTTATTCAAAAATTAAAAATATAGATGATCCACGTTTGTACAAAATGCTGGTTAAAAACGATCCTGCAAGAATAATTTCTCTTGTGAGATTTTATGATTTATTGTCGGAAATAGGAACTTTTTCTTTCAAAGATCATATAAATATCGCTGTGATTTCAGGAAATCTCTCAGAACCAGAATTAATTTTTTTTAGTAATGCTTCGGTTGAATGCTTATGTTTCGATGAACATATTAAACCTGGAGAACATCAATTTTGGGACTTGGGTTTGAATTGGAGTGAAAATCAATATTCTGAATATCATAATAAATATGACCTAATACTTTGTGAACAAGTTTTTGAACATATTCCAGATCCTCAAATTGCAATAGATAATTTAAAATATCTTCTCAAAGAGGGAGGTATTCTCCATATTTCCGTTCCATGTATTAATGGAATACATACAGAACCATATTATTTTACAGCTGGTTATCATAAAAGAATGTTATCTTATCTTGCAAATAAATCTGGGGGATATGAAATAATCGACTGTGAATATTGGGGATCAAAAAAAGCTGTAAGTATGTATTCAGTAATCGACTGGACACCATTAGTCTCTTCAGGAGATTTGATAGATAATATTTACATTTCATCAAAAAATTTCAATTTAAAAGGTTTTATAAAATATTTTTATCATAAAATAAAATATAATTTTCAATCGATTTGGTATTATGGGAAAAAAGATTATCCTGTCATCGCGTGGATACTATTAAAAAAAGAAATGAACAAAAACTTTTAATAATACTTATCAAATTTTTAAAAGTTTAAAAAATACTTTGGACTAATCAAGATTTTTTGTAAATAAAATATATTGTATCTTTATAGGTTTTTCCCTTTAAGAGCGCTAGATCACAGGTTCCAAGCATGTCGCTCCGATTAACTTGTCAGCATTCGCAATATTTCTTCTAGAGTTTATTTGGATAGCTTTGTATAACTTAGGTCTGTTGAATTAAACATATTTTTGAAAACAGATAATTTATTACATTAGGATAAATTTAGATAATATTTTTAGATACGTACTTACTTAGCAAATTATTACCTTTAATTTTCTCTCCGTTGGGGATTATTTTAACCTTATTATTAGTTTTTATTTTTAGAAAAAAAGTTAAATTTATTTATTCAGCAATTATTTTCTTAATCATTTTTAGCAATGGATTATTTGCTGATATTTTGTGGAGATTATTAGAACATCCCTGGAAAAGATTAGATTATTCTTTAGTTGCTCCCTCAGATGGGATAGTTGTTTTAAGTGGTGGAAGGCATTTGCCTCCCGGAAATACAAAAATAATTGAATGGCACGACCCAGATAGGTTTCTTGCTGGAATAGAGCTTTATAAGGAGCATAAATCAAACAGGTTGATTTTTACAGGAGGAATAAATCCTTTAACTTCAAATTTACCTCCAGAAGGAGATATCTACATTAAGGAAGCTATTTCAATGGGGCTCCCAAAAGAAGACTTATTTACAACATATCCTGTGAATAATACTCTTCAGGAAGCTAAAGCAATTAAAAAATTACTTAATAATGAAATCCCATATAAGAGAACGAGAATTATTCTAGTTACAAGTGCCTTTCACATGAAAAGGGCAAAAAAAGTTTTTGAGAGGGAGGGGATAAGTGTTCAACCATATCCTGTAGATTTTAAAAGTAATAAAAGTTTTTTTTCTTCATTACGTAATCCAATAAGCTGGATACCCAGTTCCTCTTCTTTAAATAAAAGCTCTAAGGCAATTAGAGAAATTATTGGAAGATTTATCTATGGAGCTTTGAGATAGATTTTCTAACTAATATCTTCATAAGCGATTATTTTTATAGCCTTATATAACTTTGGCAGGTTAATCACTAACCCTCATAAGGTTATGAATCACATAAGTCTATTCTTAGCCAACCTTGTGATATTAATTTTTCCAACTCTTTCAAGCCTCCTCTAATGTTCATTCCTCTCTCCTTTATATATCTGGATAAGCATGATCAAGAGTTTTAGCTATCTTACTTGAATCAATTAAAATTTATTTAAAAAATTTGTCTTCAATATTGAAAGTAGTATTTTTTATGAAGCTTCTAAACCCTACCTATATGAATTAATCAACTAGTAAGCATTAGTCTTTATTTTGATAAGAATTTTTCTCAGTAATTAACATTAATTCATTGGACCTTAGAAAAACTTAAGATCTAAATATTATTAAATGATCTTTTATCTTTATATTTTGGCTTATAAATTTTGAATAATATACTTTTTTAAATTGGACCTAAAAAAAGTAGTCATATTTTTTTATTTACTGCTATGGTAGATATTTTTAATTCAAAATGATAAAAATAATTGCTGCATTTCCTATCTTCTAATTACATTATTCATCCCTTTGAATATCAATACATTAATAATTACTTCGAATAATCAAATTAATAATAGTTATAAAAATAGTAATCTTTTAATTTCTTATAGCGGCGGCGGCAGTGGTGGCAGTAGTGGGAATTCGCCAAAGGCCAAAGCAAAGAGAAAAGCCATAAAGGAAAAAATTAAGCTTATATTTAAAAAAAACCAGGCTATTAAAAAGTTTAAGGAAGGAAGACCTTTAAAAGCAGAAGAAAAAAAGCTTCTTGATATTAATTAATTTCTAGATCAAAATAATTTATAAATTAAAAACCATATTTTTAAGTTGCTCTTCACTCGCTCTACTCTCTATAAATCTTCAAACTTATGCTTTAAAGGTTTGGATATGCTACCAACCAAATAAACCATATTTAATTAAGATGAAATAATCTTTTTCTTAAGCTATAACCTCAACTATTACCGCCACATACTAAGATTTAAAACTTGTTTTTTTCTGATAACTCTTTTACATGCAAGCTCACATTCTCTTAATTCTGGGACTGAAAGAGCATTAATTATTCTTGCCATATCAATAGAAGATAATTCTCCATTTCTATTCCACTTAAGAGTAGTTTTGCGTTGAGGTATATTAGATGATTTATTGTTCATGGCTTTTTAAGTTCAGGAATAAATTAATAACATATATATTTGATATATACAAACATAATGTAAAGTTTTCTGAAGTATACGGATTCAATTAATTAATCAAAAATCAAGAATTATTTTCTGAATATTACGCCTTCAATTTAGAATTTACATTGCAAATTTTTACTTTTAAATCAAATTTATATATAAAGTCTTTAAAAGTGAATTTAAAAGTATTTCTTACTAAATTTACATTTATTTTCTCCTTTTCACCTGACTCATAAACTCTAAAAAGACTAATTTAATTGGTTTATCTATTGGTCCTTTCATTAGAGAAACAGCCTTGTTCCTATTCCAGATATTTATTTATCTTTTTTGCAAGAAAATTTTTTATTAGTATTCACGAAACCTACATAATCTCATGCTTATTAAAATTTCTTATGAACTTCTGAATCTACATTTGCATCAACTCCAGTAGGCAAAACGATAGCTGCTTATAAAGATATGAATAATTTACCATTAAAAAAAAGGTTGTTATGTACTCTAATTTAGATTAGCCATAAACAAATTTTTGCTGTTTTGCCCTAAACCTTGCACTAATTTGTTTTATTACTAACAATTCCCATGAATATCTTGTTCTGCTTGCCCTCTTGTTAAGTGCCATTAGTGACAATTCTATTGCAAAATCGATTTTATTCACTAGCCAATAATTACCAATATTTATTTTAGGTTTATCCCAATGAATTAAAAACCTCTTCATATATAAGGTTTTAAGAGAGCGGATGAAGAGATTCGAACTCTCGACATTCTCCTTGGCAAGGAGATGCTCTACCACTGAGCTACATCCGCATACTATTTATAATATCTTACTAAAGTAAAAAAATAAAAAAATTACAATTCTATTTTAGAGTTTTTATTAAAGATCCCATCTCAATAGCTTGCAATGCATAATTCCAACCTAGATTATTCTTGATTCCTGCGCGCTCTAATGCCTGCTGCATAGTATCAGTTGTTAAAACACCAAAAATGATTGGAACATTATTATCATGTGCAATTTTGGCTATACCTTTACTAGCTTCATTGACAACAACATCATAATGAGAAGTTTCTCCTTTTATTACTGCTCCTAGTGAAATAATTACATCGTAGTCAGATTTCTGAATCATAGCTTTTGCTGCTATAGGTAATTCAAATGAACCCGGGACCCAAACCATGTCTAAATTTTCACTATCATCTGAAATATCTAAGCCATGCCTCTTAAGACAATCAAGACATCCAGCTAAAATTTTATTTGTGATTAGATCGTTAAATCTAGCAATTACTATGCCAACTTTTAAAGATGAAGCATTAGTAAAAGATCCCTCATAAATTGTCATTTAAATTTTGCATATATTATATAGATTCTCACGTAAAGTGTATTAGATCAAACTAAAGAGGAAACAATTCCGGTTACGAACACTAAAACGACCCAGACAGCGGCAATTGAATAAATTTTTCGTCTGTTTTCTTTTTGACCTTCTTCTGTTGAAGGCTGAGTCACATACAATACAGGTACACCAATTACTGCAATTAAAGATGAGAAAAGAAGAGCATTTACAAAAAAGAAATTTACAGCCTGCATAATTTTGCGATTAAAGTTATATGGATATTATATTCTCATAAAAAAGCATTTTTTGGAAAAAATTTACATACTCTTAGTGAGTTGTAAAATGCAAAATCAGAATATGTCTCTAATATCTATTTAGTATTAAAAAAAAGATGACTGATGATAATCTGATTCAAAAAAGTTTATTTGGCGACGAAACTAAGACAGTAACTACGTACAGTAATATTTCTAAGTGTGAAAATTTAACAAATGAAGCTTTAGCCATTAACGGAAAAAATAGGCCAAGAGCGAGAAAAAATTCTACAAATAGTAATTGTAACAAAAGTATTTTATCAAGTACAAATACGCACGATTTAGTCAGTGATAAGTCCAATAGTTTTAAAACTGTAGAGAAAGAAAAATTAGCTCCAGTACTCAAGCATTACGTATCACTCAAGGAAGAAAATGAAAATCACTTATTGCTATATAGATTAGGAGATTTCTTTGAGTGTTTTTTTGAAGATGCTATTTTAATTTCAGAAACACTTGAAATAACTCTTACAAGTAAAGATGGAGGTAAAGCTGTTGGTAGGGTTCCAATGGCAGGCATACCCCATCATGCTTTAGAAAGATATAGTTCAGAATTAATCAAAAAAAATCATTCAATTGTAATTTGTGACCAAATAGAAAAAAGTTTAGGAAAGAACGGCGGACCTATCAAAAGAGCTATTACAAGAATTATTACTCCTGGAACAGTCATTGAGGAAGGAATGTTAGTCGCAAAGAAAAATAATTGGATAACAGCTATTTATATTGAAGCAGCAAAATCGACTGAAGACTCACTTTGGGGTATTTCTAGAGCTGATGTAAGTACTGGTGAATTAATTTCTCAAGAAGGTCAATCGTTAAGTAAACTTCGCGATGAAATAACAAAACTAGATGCGTCAGAAATTATAATAGGTAGTGAGGGAGAAAAAAATCTTCTTACAATTCAAGGAAAATTATTAAAATTTACAATTACTCAAAAAACGGATTTCAGCCTTATTGAAGCCTCAAAAGCGATAAAAACATATTTTGAAGTTAAGACATTAGAAGGTCTTGGATTAAAAAATCTAAATAATGCCACTAGGTCTTTAGGTGGATTATTAACTTACCTTGTAAAAATAAATCCAGCAGAGCATGAAAATGACTCTTCAGTGAAAATTTCACTAGATTTCCCACAGATGAATTTCTCCAACGATCATTTAATCATTGATTATCAAACTAAAAAAAATCTCGAGATTATTCATACTCAAAGAGAAAATCAATATGTTGGTTCATTACTTTGGAGCATTGACAGAACTTATACATGCATGGGTGCGAGATGTTTAAGAAATTGGATCGATTTCCCTTTAATCAACATTAAGGAAATCTCAATGAGACAAAATATTATAAAAAATTTTATAGACTCAAAAAAGATTCGGAGTGACACTCAGAACCTCCTCAGGGCCATGGGGGATCTTGAAAGACTTGCAGGTAGAGCATGGGCTGGGCAAGCAACTGCAAGAGATCTTATAGCCATATCAGAAGGACTAAAAAGATTGCCACGGCTAAGATCAACCATAGAATCTTTTAATTATGAATTACCAAATTGGGTTAAACAATTAAAGAAACCTAATTCCGAACTTATTAAATTAGCAGATAAAATTTCTAATACTCTTATTAATTACCCCCCATTAAATATTAGTGAAGGAGGATTAATTCATGATGGGGTCGATAATACTCTGGATGGATTGAGAAATGTTATTGATGACTATAGTGACTGGCTAAATAATGAAGAAATAAAAGAAAGAAAGTTAAGCAAAATTGCAAATTTAAAAATTCAATTTCACAGGAACTTTGGCTACTATATTTCTATTAATAAATCAAAAGTCAATTTGGCTCCAAATCATTGGATTAAAAGGCAAACACTCACTAATGAAGAGAGATATATAACTGCAGCAATAAAGTCTCAAGAAAGTAAGATATTTGAGATTAAAAATCGAGCAGCTTCAAAAGAATATGAAATTTTTTGTGAATTAAGAATATCAGTAGCAGAAAAGACTAAAGAGATAAGATCAATAGCGAAATCAATTGCAAGTCTAGATGCTTCATTAGGTTTAGCATTGGCAGCAATTGAAAATAATTTTATTCAGCCCAAAATGATTGCTATAGAAGATATAGATTCAAACTTAACTCAAGTACAAGATGGAAGAAACCCTATAGTTGAACAATTATTAGATGAACATAAATTTATTCCTAACGATATTATCTTTAACGATACTCAAAGCTTAATTATATTGACAGGGCCAAATGCTAGTGGCAAAAGTTGTTTCATAAGACAAATTGGCCTTATTCAAATTTTGGCTCAAATAGGAAGCTTTGTTCCTGCAAGTAATGCAATTATAAAAGTAGTAGATAGAATATTTACAAGAGTCGGCGCTGTTGATGATCAATCAACTGGCCAGTCTACGTTCATGGTAGAGATGGCTGAAACAGCTTCAATTTTAAATCAAGCCACCAAAAATTCATTAGTATTGCTAGATGAGATAGGTCGAGGAACATCAACTTTTGATGGATTATCAATAGCTTGGTCTGTAAGTGAATATATCGCTTCAGAAATTTTTTGTAAATGCATTTTTGCTACACATTACCATGAATTAAATTATCTAAAAAATACACAAAAAAATGTTGAAAATTTTCAAGTAATAGTAAAAAATTTAAAAAATAAACTTGATTTTTGTCATAAGATTGAAAAAGGCGGATCAAATAAAAGTTATGGCATCGAAGCTGCCAGACTAGCCGGTATTCCTCAAAAAGTCATAACAAAAGCTAATTGCATTTTAAATCATTTAGAAGCAAGTAATAAATTTGCTGATGAAATAAATATCGAATTAATTAGTAATAAAGCAGCTTAGGAATTTATTGGATTGATTCTCTTAAAAGGGCATTAACTGTTGCACCCGCCATTGCTGCGCCCCCTCTCGTTGAACCCATAACTATATAAGGTAAATTGGTCGCTAATAGCCTTTGTTTACTTTTCTCAACACCAATAAAACCCACAGGCATACCAATAATTAAAGTTGGTTTATTATCGCAAACTTCCAAAATATCTAATAATTTTTCTAACCCGGTTGGAGAACTTCCAAAAACGACAATAGGTGAAATTTTGCCATAGTATTTTTTTGAGAGATCTAACCAAGCATGCTCTATACCATAAGCAGTTTTAGTACAAGATATTTCTAAATCATCTATTACCCATTTTTTAGCCGAAAAGACTTTATTCCTATTACATCTATTAGCCATTGCTTTAATGGCAGCAGCAGCCATATCTGTATCTGTTAATATTGGAGCTCCTAACTTTAAAGACTCTAAAGTTCTTTCACATACATTTTCACTAAATTCTAAAAGCTCTTGGATTTGAAAATCTCCAGAAGTATGAATTAGTCTTTCTAAAACCTTTAATTCTATGCGCTTCAAATTATTCTTAGTTAATTTAGAATTAATAAATTTAATACTTTCTAAGAAAATAGGATGATCATTAATCATTCAAGTAAAAATTTAATTATTAGGAGACATTAATATAAATGGATAATTAGATGCCAATTCAAATTATATGGGGTAACGACATAAAATCCTGTGAAAATAAGATAGAAAAAATTATTGATTCAAATATTTCAGAATACTGGAAGTCTTTTAATCTAAGTAAATTAGATGGTAATGATGAAAATCAAGTTTTTAAAGCATTAGAAGAGACTCAAAATGCGCCTTTGGGAGATGGATCAAGAATTATCATATTAAAAAATAATCCAATATTTAATATTAAAAATGATAAATTTGCAGCTAAATTTGAATTCTCTGCAAAAAATATCCCTGACTCAACTTTCTTAATATTATTTTGCACAGATAAGCCTGATGCAAGAATGAAAACTACCAAAGTTTTAAAGACACTTATCAAATCCAAAAAAGCATTTGAATCATCTTATAATTTACCCGACATTTGGGATTATGATAGTCAAGTCAAACATGTTGAAGAAATTTCAAGAAATTTAAATATCAATTTAGAGGAAAATGCAGCTCAAGCAATCATAGAATCTATCGGAACTGAGAGTACAAAATTAGATAATGAATTACGAAAAGCCTTACTTTACTTATCTGCAAAAGATAAAGACTTGCTAACCGTTAAAGATATTGAATCAATATTTTTTGAACAACAATCAAATATATTTAAAATCATTGATTCTCTAATTGAAAAAGACATTTCTCAAAGTATTAATCATATTAATACTCTAATAAATCAAGGAGAACCTCCCTTAAGATTAATCTCAGGATTAACGAGTCAAATAAGAATTCATACAATAGTTTTATTACTTTCAGATGAGAATGATTTATCAAAAATCAGCCAACTTGCAGGCATCGCAAATCCAAAAAGAATATTTTTTATAAGAAAAAAAATAAAAAATTGTGATCCAAATTTTTTAATTGATTTAATGATTAAATTACTTGATATTGAATTATTTCTAAAAAAAGGTAACAATCCCATAAATGTTTTTACAGAAAATTTAGCTTCACTAACTTAATGAAAGTTTGATTAAGTATTTTATTATTATTTAATTATGGCATTATTAGTAAAAAATTTGGCGGAACTTCAGTTGGCAGCATTAATAAAATTAAAAATATTGCAAAGAATATAAGTCAGAGCAAAGACGCTGGACATGACATAGTAATTGTAGTTTCAGCGATGGGAGACTCTACAGATAATTTAAATAACTTAGCTTATTCATTAAGCAAAAATCCTCCCAGAAGAGAGCTGGATATGCTGCTTTCTACAGGAGAACAAGTTACCATTGCTCTACTATCTATCGCACTTAATGAATACGGGGTTCCAGCCATCTCTATGACTGGTAGTCAAGTTGGCATTATTACAGAATCAATTCATGGAAAAGCAAGAATTCTTGAAATCAAAACCAGTAGAATAGAGGACCATTTAGCCCAAGGTTACGTAGTAGTAATTGCAGGATTTCAAGGTTCAAGTTTAAGTCATAACGGTTCAATGGAAATAACAACATTAGGGAGAGGTGGATCAGATACCTCTGCAGTTGCTCTATCAACAGCTTTAGGCGCAGAAACCTGCGAAATATATACAGATGTTCCAGGAGTATTAACAACTGATCCAAGAATAGTAAACAATGCAAAACTTCTAGATGCGATTAGCTGTGAAGAAATGTTGGAATTAGCAAGTGTCGGTGCTTCTGTACTACATCCTAGAGCTGTTGAAATAGCAAGAAATTATGGAATAAAACTATATGTAAAATCTAGTGAAACTGATCAGCAAGGAACACTTTTACTAAGTGATATCAAACCCTTAAAATTATCTAGAGGAAGCTTAGAATTAACAAAAACAGTAAATAGTCTTGAAATTCTTGAAAATCAAGTTGTTTTTGGTTTATATGAACTTCCAGATAAACCAGGAATTGCCGCACAAATTTTTGAAGAATTATCCAAAGCCAAAATAAATGTAGATTTAATAATTCAAGCTACGCGAGAAGAAAATAGTAATGATATTACGTTTACTATTTCAGAAAAGTTCTTAGAAAAAACAATAGAGCAATGCGATTTAATCATTTCTCAAATAGGAGGGAAATACAGTATCACACAAAATATGACTAAATTAAGTATTCAAGGAGCAGGAATAATGGGGAGACCGAGTATTTCTGCAGAATTCTTTGATACCCTCTCAAAAGCTAGTATAAATGTAAGACTCATAGCTACAAGTGAAATAAAAGTAAGTTGCGTAATAAATTTAAAAGATATCGGGAAAGCAATTAGATTTGTCGGGGAGAAATTTAAATTATGTTCTAACCAAATTTTTATTAATCCTATTTCAGAGAAAAAGGATAAACCAGAAGTTAGAGGAATTGCTCTAGATAAGAATCAAGTACAAGTTAGTTTTAGAAATTTACCAGACAAGCCAGGAGTTGCAGCTTCAATCTGCTTAGCGCTGGCTGAAGCAAATTTAATTTTTGATACTATCGTTCAATCCGAGAGAAATAGTGAATTAAATACAAAAGATATTAGTTTCACCATGAGCAAAGAAGACAGACTGAATGCAGAAAATGTTTTAAAAATGTTAATTAAAAAATATCCTGAATCAAGATTGGAAGATGGTCTAGCCATAGCTAAAGTAAGCGCTGTTGGTGCAGGAATGGCTTGTAAAGAAGGAACTGCTGCAAAAATATTTAGAGCGCTTGCCAACGAAAATATTAATATTGAAATGATTGCAACTAGTGAGATTAGAACATCATGTATTGTTCTTGAGAAAGATTGTAATAAGGCAGTAAATGCTATCCATAAGTATTTTAAATTAAATGAATAATTTAAGTATTTCTTGCTAGCTTTTGTCTTAATTTTTTTATTCTATCTCTTAAATTTGCAGCTTCTTCAAAGTTTAAATCTGAAGCAGCATTTTTCATTTTTAATTCCAATTTCTCAATCAGCTCTGGCATCTCCTCTAATAAACAAATATCATCATTCGAGTTCAAAATCTCATCTGTTTTGTTATTTACTACTTTTATAATATCTTTTGAAAATCCACCAGCTTCTAATTTTCTTGATAACTCTAAAAAAGATAATATAGAATTTTCAATTTTTTTACCTGCTGCTTGTGGAGTTATCCCATTAATTCGATTATATTCTTCCTGTATCGCTCGACGTCTATCAGTTTCAGAAATTGCTTTCTTCATAGAATCTGTGAAATTATCTGCATAGAGTAAAGCAACGCCCTCAACATGCCTAGCGGCTCTTCCAATTGTTTGAATTAATGAACGTTCTGCTCTTAAAAAACCCTCTTTATCAGCATCTAATATAGCTACTAAAGATACTTCGGGTAAATCTAATCCTTCTCTCAACAAATTAACCCCAACCAAAACATCATATTCACCTAGCCTGAGATCTTGAATAATTTCAATTCTTTCAATCGAATGAATTTCAGAATGTAAATATCTCACTCTAATTTTATTATCTGATAAAAAGTCGGTAAGATCCTCTGCCATCCTTTTTGTAAGCGTAGTGACAAGAACTCTTTGATTTTTTTCTGATCTGACTCGAATTTCAGATAAAAGATCATCTATCTGCCCCTTACTTGGCCTCACATCAATCAAAGGATCAAGTACACCTGTAGGTCTAATCACTTGTTCCACAAAGTCACCGTTAGATTGATCTAACTCCCATTGACCAGGCGTTGCACTTACAAAAAGAGTCTGTTTTGATTTATCCCAAAATTCCTCACATTTTAATGGCCTATTATCGGCCGCACTAGGTAATCTAAAACCATGCTCAATTAATACTTTTTTTCTTGCTTGATCTCCGTTATACATAGCATGAAGCTGTGGACAAGTAACATGACTTTCATCTACAACTAATAACCAATCATCAGGGAAGTAATCAATTAAACATTCTGGTGGGGTTCCGGCTTCTCTTCCCGCTAAATGTCTTGCATAATTTTCCACCCCATTACAGTATCCGACTTCTTTCAGCATTTCTAAATCGTATTTAGTTCTTTGTTCTAATCTTTGGGCTTCTAATAACTGTCCATTATTAACAAAAAAATCTAATTGTGATTTTAATTCTTGCTTGATTTCATAAATTGCACTCTCTAGTCTTTCTTTAGGAGTAACAAAATGCTTTGCAGGATATACACTGACTTGATCTAAACTTTCTAATATTTCACCTGTTAAGGGATCTACATATCTAATCGCTTCAATTTCATCACCAAAGAATTCAATTCTGATAATTCTATCCTCATAAGCTGGACCAACTTCAAGGACATCGCCTTTAATCCGAAACCTACCTCTACTTATTTCAACATCATTCCTAGAGTATTGATTATTTACTAATTCTCTTAAAGAAGATCTTAAATTAATTGTTTCACCAACTTTAAATTTTACAGCTGCTTTCAGATATTCACTAGGAATCCCAAGCCCATAAATACAACTGATGGATGCAACAACGATAACGTCTTTCCTCTCAAATAATGATCTTGTAGCAGAATGTCTCAACATGTCAATTTCTTCGTTAATTGATGCTGTTTTTGCAATATATGTATCACTTACTGGAACATATGCTTCAGGCTGATAATAGTCGTAATAAGAAATAAAATATTCAACGGCATTTTTTGGAAAGAACTGTCTTAATTCATTACATAATTGTGCGGCTAGGGTTTTATTATGAGCAAGAACTAAAGCAGGTCTACCTGTTTGAGCAATTACATTTGCGATTGTAAAAGTTTTTCCGGTTCCAGTGGCCCCAAGAAGTGTTTGAAACTTTTCACCTGTATTAACTCCTTTTACCAAACTTCTAATAGCACTAGGTTGATCACCTTTCGGTTCATATGGTGCATTAAGTTGATAATTATTCACTTTCTAGTAACAGCTAGAAATATACTAAGAAATTTTTTGAGTATTTAATGAATTATCTAAAGATTCTTTTAAACCTCTTATCCCTGCAATCATTCCCACCATATTATCTAGTTTATTGATTACACTCCCAACACCTACGGCTGAAGCACCAGCAGTAATAGCAAAAGGACAGGTAATTTGAGACAATCCAGAAGCACACATAATTGGATTATCTATTGCATTCTTTATAAATTCCTTTTTAATAGCAAATGTCGCAGCTAATGTTGGCACAGATTTTTCAAATAATCCTTGTATACCAGGACTATATGGCTTGGAACTTTTACCCCCCTCTGTTTGAATAATATCAACACCTTCTTTGATTAATTGTAGTGCAAGATCTACTTGTTTATCCAAAGAAATTGTATGCGGAACCGTGACTGATAGTGGAATATGTGGCAGTAAATCTTTAGTTTCTTTTGTCAAAGATAAGACTTTATTCGCTGAAAAATTTATTCCTTTTTCGTAAAAAGAATCAAAATTTCCAATTTCAATAAATGTTGCACCAGCTTTAACAGAATCAATAAATAATGTGGGTTCTACAGCACTTACACAAACTGGCAAGGAAGTTATATCTAAAACCTTTTCTACTAATAAAGGTTTACAAGCTATGTCAACAACATCTGCCCCCCCTATAGCAGCAGCCTTCGCAATCATTTGTACAGATTCAATATCAAAATTATTCAGTCCTGATATTATTTTTAATAATGATTTTTTATAAAGTTCTTTCTGAACTTTTTGTGGCAATTGATTAATCAGAGTCATTGACTAGATGTATTTACTCCCTGATTGTGACATTCTTTTATAAAAAAGCATATTTTTTTAAATATTATTTGACTTCAACAAATGGTTAATAAATTAAAAAATAATTGGACCAAATGGCATCATATATTTCATCAGTCGATTCTTAATAGTGTAAATTTCATACCGAATGGCATTCATTTACTTGTAAGCGTATCAGGCGGACAAGATTCAATGGCATTAATTACTTTACTAGATGATATTAAAGAGCACCATAATTGGTCTTTAAATGTTTGGCATGGAAATCATAAATGGCACAATAAATCAGAAGAATTTGCAAAAGAATTGCAAAATTATTGTCTCCAAAAGAAGATTATTTTTCATAAAGACTGTGCAGATGAAATCGATATATCAACAGAAGAAAAAGCCAGAAAATGGAGATATCAAAAATTATACGAAAAAGCTTCGATAATTTGCTCTAAAAATAAGAGATATAATGACTTATATGTTGTTACAGGTCACACAAGCACAGATAATTCCGAAACATTTCTTTTAAATCTAGCGAGAGGGAGCAACCTTAGTGGATTAAGCGGTATTCCTAGCAAAAGGTTATTAAATGAAGATTATTTTTTAGTAAGACCTTTAATGATTTTTAGCAGAGATGACACTAAAGCTATATGCAAAGAACTAAAAATTCCTTTTTGGATAGATCCTACAAATGCTGATACACGACTAAAAAGAAATTTAGTCAGGCAAAAAGTTATGAGTGAGCTCGAAGCAATCTATCCTGGTTGTAGCCATAGAATCAACAATTTTATAGAAAAAATAATGAACTATAGCCAAGAGAGATCAGAATTATGTGAACTAGCTATAAAATCCTGTTTATGTGATGACGGGATAAAAAGGGCAATGTTAAATGAATTAGGTACACAAGCTCGAGCAACACTTTTACATTCTCTGTTAAAAACAAAATGCAGAAAGCAAATTAGTTCAAAAAACATTGATGACCTATCTAAACAAGTTTTTACAAAAAATTCTGGCCAGAAATGTTTTTCAAATGGAGTAAAAGTAATTTGGAATAAAAATTTTATTAAAATTATTTCCTAAGTTGTCAAAGCAGACCGTCTTCTTCGTGTTCTACCAGTTACTTCCTCTTCTTGATTTTTAATATTCTGCTTAGCATTATCTCTAAAATTATTAACATTGCTTTGAGTTTTGTTAGATTGGCCATTATGACTTCTATTTTTATTATTCTGCTGTTCACTTATAGCTCTTGGCTTATAAGCTGGAGTTCCACTTGGCGCAGGCTGAACTAAACACAACACTAACGGTTCAACTTGTAATTCACGTCGCATTCTCCTACTTAACCCTGATTCAATTTCTCTTTGTACACCTATCCAATCCACTTCAAAAGTTTTTGGACCAGTTTTTCTTGAGAGTTGTTTCCATCTATTTTCTAAAACCCAACTAATTTCTCTTTCAGTCCACAATGACATTTTTCTTGGATCAGCAGAAGTTACAACGCCTCTCAAACTTACTCTTGGAGGGGCCACCATATTACCATCTGTGCTTATAGGTATTAAAACAGTTACTATGCCATCATTAGCTAATTGTTGTCTTTCCTTCAATGAACGAGCATCAACAATTCCTGTTCTAGTATTATCAAGCATTTCGATTCCGGATTTCACAGGCTGACCTTGAATCATTGAATTAGCTCTCAACTCAATAGAATCACCATTATCTAGTATTAAGATATTATTAGGAGATACGCCCATAGAGACAGCTGTCTTTCCATGCAAGACTTGCATTCTATACTCACCATGAACTGGTATGAAGAATTTAGGTTTAATTAATGCAAGCATCATCTTTTGATCTTCTCTACAACCATGACCTGAGACATGAATCCCATGTTCTTTTCCGTAAATTACCTTTGCTCCAAGATAAACAAGTTTATCAATTGTATGACTGACCGATATCGTATTCCCTGGTATTGGACTAGATGAAAATATTACAGTATCAGTAGTTTTTAATTGAACATTAGGATGTTCACTCCTTGAGATGCGGCTTAAAGCAGCCATTGTCTCCCCTTGACTACCTGTCATAAGAAGTAATGTTTCTTTATCAGGTAAATCTCTAATAGTTCTTATTGGAAAAAATAAATCATCCGGAACTCGAATATAACCAAGTTCTCTACACTTTCCAACAACATTTAACATTGACCTACCCAATAATCCTATCTTTCGTCCATGCTTCATTGCAGTTTCAATAATCATGGCAACTCTATGCGTAGAGCTTGCAAAAGTTGTAATTAGTACTCTTCCTTCAGCCTCGCTAATTAAGCGATCTAAATTAGGAAGAACTGAACTCTCTGATGGAACAAAGCCGGGAACCTCTGAATTTGTTGAATCTGAAAGAAGGCAAAGAACTCCTTTCTCTCCATAAAAAGCCATGCGTTCTATATCAGCTAACTTCCCATCAGGAGGAGAATGATCAAATTTAAAATCTCCGGTAAAGAATATGACTCCAACAGGAGTAGTCAATGCTAAAGCAAAACTATCAGAAATTGAATGTGTATTTCGAACAAATTCTATAGAAAAATGTTGTCCAAGCTTTACAACTTGCCTAGGTTCCACAGATTGCAAATTAGTTCTGTCTGCTACACCTGCTTCTTCAATTTTGCCCTTCAACATTGAAATTGCCAAAGGAGGACCATAAATAATCGGGATATTAAATTTTTTCAAATGATGCGAAATACCTCCAATATGATCTTCATGACCATGTGTAACTATCATTCCTCTAAATCTTTTTAAATTAGCTTGCAAATATGTAGTATCCGGCATAACAACATTCACCCCGTGCATACCCTCGGTAGGGAATGCTAATCCACCATCGATAAGAATTAAATCATCACCAAATTCAAAAACACATGTATTTTTACCTATTTCATGTAAACCTCCTAGAGGAATTATTTTTACACAAGGTTCCTTGGGATTTTTCGAAGTGTTATTTGATGGACTATTTTGAGTACTTAATTTACTGGAATTCATTTGATAAAGTATTAAAACGAACAATTTGATTTATTAACTGAAAAATGATAAAAAACAAAAATAGATTTTTCATTTTAAAGATAAATTGTTAATAATCTCTAAAAGATTTTTTGTTTTTACATCATTTAATTTAGTTAACGGATACCTGGGTGAACCAACATTCCAACCTAATAAGACTAAAGCTGCCTTGATTGGAATTGGGTTAGTTGTTTCAAATAGTGCATTAAAAAGGCCCTGTAATTTTTCATGAATTGCTAGAGCTTTTGATACGTGCCCATTTTGAAAAGATGAAATCATTTCTTTTAATTGCAGACCAACTATATGGCTTGCAACACTCACAACACCCACAGCTCCAACAGATAGCATAGGAAGCAATAATGAATCATCGCCGCTATAAATTGCAAATTCAGAGCCACATATGGCTCTCAACTCGGTCACTTCTTCTATTCTACCGCTTGCTGCCTTAATACTTACAATATTTGAGCATTTCATAAGTTTCTTTACAGTACTAGGTAAAAGATTGCATCCAGTTCTTCCAGGAATGTTATATAGCATCAATGGCATATCCGGTGCTGCTTTAGCGACCATACTAAAATGTTCATATAAACCTTCTTGAGGCGGCTTATTATAGTAAGGTACGACTACTAAAGCTCCATCTGCTCCCGACTTACATGCTTGTTTCGTAGCCTCTATTGCTTCAGATGTTGAATTGCTTCCAGTCCCAACAAGAATGTTTGCTTTCGTACTCAATGAATTCTTTATTGCCAAAAATAAATCATGTTGCTCCTTCCAAGTTAAAGTTGGAGACTCTCCTGTAGTTCCACATAATACCAATCCATCAGAACCATTATCGATAATATAGTTTGCAAGTTTTACTGCCAAATCATAATCAACTGCACCATCTTTATCAAAAGGTGTAACCATTGCAGTTAATATCTTCCCAAAAGGCGGCTGATATTGTCCAAGAAGATTATTCATGATTGTTTTGAAGTAAAATTTCTGCTATTTGAATAGCATTAAGTGCTGCCCCTTTTCTGATCTGATCACCACACAACCATAATTCTAATGCATTAGGATTGCTTAAATCCGTCCTAATCCTTCCAACTGCAATATTATCTTTCTCTTTAACATCCTCAGGCATAGGAAATCTATTATTTTTGTAGTCCTCAATAACATCTACACCTTTAGCAACTCTTAATTTAGAGATAGCTTCAGAAAGATCGACACTTTGGAAAAATTCAATATTTACTGATTCTGAATGAGCCCTTAGTATTGGTACTCTTACGCATGTTGCAGATAACTTTAGTTCTGTATTATTTAAAATCTTTCTGGTCTCATTAATCATTTTCATTTCTTCTTCACAATAATTATTTTCCTGCATAGGGGAATTATGTAAAAACAAATTAAAAGCCAGTGAATGAGGTAATATTTGAGGTTTTTGTGGATTACCTTCTAAATACATTTTTGAAAGGGACTTTAATTCCTCCATCGCGAGTTGACCTGCTCCACTTGCAGATTGATAAGTAGAGACAATGATCCTTTTAATTTTAGAAATATGATTTAAAGGTGCAAGAACTAAAGTAAGTAATATCGTAGTGCAATTTGGATTTGCTATTACTCCATCATGATTTAATGCTGCATTGGGATTAACTTCTGGAACAACTAATGGAACATTTTTATCTAATCTAAAAGCACTTGAATTATCAATCAGTATCGCATTTTCATTTTTAATTGTAGAAAGCCATTTTTTAGAAACTGATCCTCCTGCTGAAGCAAAAACCAAATCAACATTCAAGAAGGATTTTTCGGTAACTTCTTGAGTAATAAGTTCTTGATTTTTCCATATTATTCTTTTACCAGCTGATCTAGAGGAAGAAAGTAAAATTAATTCAGAGATAGGGAAATTTCTTTCTTGCAATATTTTTAATAATTCAGATCCAACTGCTCCAGATGAACCTAAAATGGCTACTTTTAAAGATCTGTTAGGTAATAGTGAAGATTTAGCCAAAATTATAAAAAATTATGGAAATAATAAAAAATATGTTTCTTACTTTATCAAAAAAGATAACTTTCAAGTAAAACACTTAATGTGAAATAATTAAGTTTCTCTATTCGTAAGAATTTTAAATTTTAAAAATGAAAGAACAATCTTTAAAAGTAAAAACAAGTTCACTACCTCAAAGTAGAATTTCTATTGAATTAGATATTCCATCCTCATCATGTAAGTCAATTGTCGAAGATACAATTAAAACAATAAGTAAATCAGTTAAGCTTCCTGGATTTAGATCCGGTAAAATTCCAAAACAAGTTTTAATACAAAGAATTGGTTTGTCTCAGATATATGCTTCGGCACTTGAAAAATTAATAGATAAATATTGGAAAGAAGCTTTACAAGTTGAATCAATAAAACCCCTTTGTGAACCTGAATTAGAAGATGGTTTTGAATCTCTTTTAACAAGATTTAATCCTGAAGAAAACTTGAAATTAATTCTTAAGACTGATATTGAACCCAAGTTAAAGATTAAAAAGACAAAAGGTCTTAAAGTTGAAATTGAGAAAAATAAGTTTGATCCAAAAAGTATTGATGAAGCGCTAGAAAAATCAAGAAATCAACTAGCAAATATTGTTCCAGTAGTTGATAGGCCTGCACAAATGGGTGATATTGCAATAATTAGTTTTAATGGTATTTACAAAAATTCGAAGGAATCTATTGAGGGAGGATCAAGCGAATCTATGGATCTTGAGCTTGAAAAAAATAAAATGATTCCTGGATTTGTAGAAGGTATTATAGGTATGAACATAAATGAAAAAAAAGAACTTAATCTTACATTCCCAAAAGACTATGCTCATGAAGAATCACAAGGGCAAGAAGCTATTTTTGAAATTCACCTAAAAGATTTAAAAACCAAAGAATTACCTACATTAGATGATGAATTTGCTAAGCAATCAGGAAATAAAGAAACATTAAAAGACTTAAAAAAAGATCTTGAACGTCAATTAAAGGATAATTTTGAAAAAACTCAAAGAAATATAAAAGTTGAAGCATTAATTGATGCTCTTTCTAAGGAGCTAGAAGTAGAAATTCCAAAATCAATGATTGATTTGGAGGTCCAACATAATATCGAGCAAACTGCTCAAAGATTTGCTCAGCAAGGCTTAGATGTTAAATCCACTTTTACTCCTGAGCTAATAAAATCACTTGCAAAGTCAAGTCGTCCCCAAGCAGAAAAAAATGTACTAACTACATTAGCTCTTAAAGCACTTGCCGAAAAAGAGAAAATTGATGTAGAAGAAATTGAAATTGATCAAAAATTAAAAGAATTTGAACAAGAGATTGAAAAATCTCCAAACAAAATTGACATAGGGAAACTAAGAGAAGCTATTAAAAATGACCTTATTAAAGATAAGTTAATAGAATGGTTAGATAATAATTCTGAAATTATTGAGAAGAAAGTAACAAAAACAAAAACTAATTCCAAAAAAGTAACAAAAGGAACTAAAAATAAATCTTCAGTTAACACAAAAACAGCCAAAAAAAAGACAACTAAAGATAAAGAAGAAAAAAAATAATTTGTGAAAATCTAACTAATATTAAAAAAAACTTTTAAATTATAAACAGTAATACTTTTTATTTTGATCCAATCAATAAGACATCATCAATTTTCCAATATCTATAAATCAAAATTTTCAAAAAATAGCGTTAAAGGTGCTTTACCAACTGTTATCGAACAATCTGGTAGAGGTGAAAGAGCTTTTGATATTTATTCAAGATTATTAAGAGAGAGAATCATATTTTTAGGAACTGAAGTAAATGATCAAGTGTCTGATTCTTTAGTCGCACAATTACTATTTTTAGAAGCAGAAGATCCCACTAAAGACATACAGGTTTATATAAATTCCCCAGGTGGTTCCGTCACTGCAGGGTTAGCAATTTATGATACTATGCAACAAATATCTCCAGACATTGTCACCATTTGCTTTGGAGTTGCTGCAAGCATGGGTGCCTTTTTATTGTCAGGTGGTACCAAAGGTAAAAGATTAGCACTCCCAAACTCGAGGATTATGATTCATCAGCCACTCGGGGGAGCTCAAGGACAAGCAGTTGAGATAGAAATTCAAGCGAAAGAAATTTTATATCTGAAAGAAACTTTGAATAAATTATTATCTGAGCATACTGGTCAACCTCTTGAAAAGATAGTGGAGGATACAGAAAGAGATTATTTCTTATCTCCCTATGAAGCAGTCAATTACGGATTAATTGACAAAGTTATAAAAAATGACAACTAGATAATTTACTTTAAGATTTTGATGACGAATTGTAGTTTATAAGCAATCCTTGAAGAAGGGCACATTTACCCTTACAAATTAAAATAGGTTTTATTATTCGATGGCTAAATTCGACGCCCATCTTAAATGCTCTTTTTGCAGTAAATCACAAGACCAAGTAAGAAAACTAATAGCTGGTCCTGGGGTATATATCTGTGATGAATGTATTGATCTGTGTAATGAAATTCTTGATGAAGAATTATTAGAGTCACAAGCAAAAACAAATATTAGCTCTCCACAAGTTAAGAAAAAGTTAACAAATACTCAAGCCGAAACCATTGATCTCTTAAAAATCAATACAATCCCAAAACCAATCGAAATAAAAGGATTCCTTGACAAGCAAGTTGTAGGACAAGAATCCGCAAAAAAAATACTATCCGTTGCCGTATATAACCATTATAAAAGACTTGCTTGGAAAAATATAGATAATAATAAAGATTTAGAGAACAAACAAAATGATTTCCAATCTACCAAATTACAAAAATCTAATATTTTGCTTATTGGACCAACCGGCAGTGGAAAAACCTTATTAGCACAAACGCTTGCTGAATTTCTTGATGTACCATTTGCAGTAGCTGATGCAACCACTCTTACAGAAGCTGGTTATGTAGGAGAGGACGTCGAAAATATTCTTTTAAGGCTTTTACAAAAATCTGACATGAATGTTGAGCTCGCACAAAGAGGAATAATTTATATTGATGAAATAGATAAAATTGCTAGAAAAAGTGAAAACCCATCAATTACTAGAGATGTCTCTGGAGAAGGAGTACAACAAGCTTTATTAAAAATGCTTGAGGGGACTATAGCGAATGTTCCTCCTCAAGGGGGCAGAAAACACCCTTATCATGATTGTATCCAAATTGATACGAGTCAAATCCTATTTGTTTGTGGTGGTGCATTCATAGGGCTTGAGGATATTGTTCAAAAAAGATTAGGTAAACATAGTATTGGTTTTACAACTTCATCAGATCTCGAAAAAATCGAACCAAAAAAGACATTGGACTCTAGGGACTCAATTAAGAATTTAGAGCTTGATGATTTAGTTAAATACGGATTAATTCCTGAGTTTATAGGAAGAATTCCCGTATGTGCCATTTTAGACCCACTTAATGAAGACACTTTGAAATCAATTCTTACTGAGCCCAGAGATGCTTTAGTGAAACAATTTAAAGCTTTATTAAGCATGGATAATGTCAATTTAAACTTTGAACCGGATTCAGTTTCTGCGATAGCGAAAGAAGCATATTCCAGAAAAACAGGTGCAAGGGCCTTAAGATCTATTATTGAAGAACTTATGCTTGATTTAATGTATTCATTACCATCTCAAGAAGAAGTAAAGGAATTTACAGTTACAAGAAAAATGGTTGACAATCTATTCTCCTCAAAAATTGTTAAGCTCAGAACCACCAAAAACAGAATAAGAAAAGAATCTGCTTAAGTTTATTTGGTTATGATTGAACAACATTCTTACGATATTTACAAACTAATTAATGGGAAATAGTCATCAACCTTTTCATCTAAAATATAGACCATTAAATTTTGATGAACTTGTAGGACAAGATTTAATTTCACTAACTTTAAAACAAGCATTAATTACAAATAAGATTGCTCCAGCTTATTTATTTTGTGGTCCTAGAGGTACAGGTAAGACCTCTAGCGCAAGAATTCTTGCTAAATCATTAAATTGCCAAAAATATAGCAAGCCCAGCGAATTACCTTGTAATAAATGCGAATTATGTAAAAGTATTAATATTGGAATTGCCTTAGACATAATCGAAATTGATGCGGCATCAAATACTGGAGTTGAGAATATAAGGGAAATTATAGAAAGAGCAAATTTTGCACCTACTCAAGCCAGGTGGAAGGTTTATGTAATTGACGAATGTCATATGCTTTCTACAGCGGCTTCTAACGCTTTATTAAAAACCATAGAAGAACCTCCCGAAAGAGTCGTTTTTATACTAGCCACTACAAATCCTGAGAGAGTGCTAGAAACAATTCAAAGTAGATGCCAAAAATTTAACTTTAAAAGAATCAATTCAGAGCATATATATAATCATCTTTTGGAAATTTCAAATAAAGAAGTAATAAACTTTGAAGATGAAGGTTTAAGACTTATTGCTAAAAGATCCAATGGTGGGATGAGAGATGCTCAGCGTCTCTTGGATCAATTAAGTTTAATTCCAAATGGTATCACTAAAAAAAATGCTGAAGAATTACTTGGAGAAGTTTCAGAGAATGACCTTTTAAATTTAATTGACTCATTAATAAAAAATGCTCCAGATTCTTTGATTAAATCTTGTAGTGATTTGTATGATTCAGGAAATGAACCGCTCGCTATTCTGGAGGGACTTTTAAATATTACTAGAGATTTATTACTGAAAACAGTAGATGATAATTATTCCGATCTTTTCTATACCTCAAAAGAATTTCAACCTGAGATAGAAAGGCTTTCTAAATTAATAAACAAAACCAAAATAATTGAATGGCATAGTTATCTAAAAAATCTTGAATATCAAATCAAAAATAGTAGCCAACCAAGATTATGGCTTGAAATTCATTTAACTAGTCTACTCAACATAGATGATCAAACTTTAATAAAACAAAAAACTGCGAATGATGAAGAATTTACAAAAGAGAAAAACATCATTTCTCCAAAAGAAAATTTGAAACCTAAAATTAAAGATGAAAAAATTACTATTTGTGATCACGATCAAGAGTTCAATAAAAATTTAGATAATGAATCAATTCATTTAAAAGAAAAATGGTCCTTAATACTTTCAAAACTAGAATTGCCATCCACGAGGATGCTCCTATCTCAGCAAGCAGAACTGATAAGTATTGAATCTAATACTGTAAAAATAGGCTTGGCTCCAAATTGGGAAAATATGATTAAAAGCAGAACAGTAGTTATTGAGGATGCCGTAAAAAAAATATTTGGTGAACATATGAGTATAAGTTTTAAATCAAAAACAAATAATACAAATTTAATTATTAATAGCGATCAAAAATCTGACAAAGGAAATGATATTAAAAAAAAATTTATAAATTCTAGTGACTTAAAAAATGCAATACATCAAAATAATGATTCACAGTTAAAAGACTCAAAAATCAATAATAAAGATAATTTCTCTGAAAATTCTCTCAATATTGAAAAAAATAGCTCAAAAAATTTAGCTGATTTCTTTAATGGGCAAATTGTAGATACGGAAGAAGAATAACTACCCTAAATGCATTGTTTTTTTCCAAATTATTTTTTTAGGAAAAATAGACATTTTAAATGTAACAAGAGGAATAATAATAAACCAATGTGATAAGTAGATTAAATATAGAATTATCTTAATTGAGTTATGTGGCAATATAGGTCCTTCATGTTTTTTATGGCATCCAAACCAAGAAGCACTAGCCGAAAGAGTGAACGCCGTGAGTGAAACAGGCCAATAAATAGGTGATTTTAAAAATATAAGGCAGACAATTAAATCTACTAAAGCGATAATCGGTAATGCATATTGCAAAATAAAAAAATAGGTCAAATCAAATTTCTGAATAAATGTTAATTTGCTATAAATTAAATTTCTGCCATAGTCAAAAAATCTTTGCAAGCCTCCCTCTGCCCATCTTTGCCTTTGCCTAAATAAAGCGGAAATATCTTCTACTGCCTCTTCCATTACAGGTGGATCCCAAAAGATACCAATTTTAGATTTCGATAATATTAATCTCACACTTAGATCTAAATCATCTGTTACGGTATTCTCATTAAATGAACCACAACTTACTAAAACATCTCTCCTAACAAGTTGTCCATTCCCTCTTAGTTCTGAAATACCTGCCGAGTATAATCTGCCTACTTGAAAATATGCATCCATAGCCATTTCTATACCTTGGCAAGAAGTTAAAAAATTTTTATCTATATTTAGGACTGATTTTCTTAATTGGACAGCAGACCAAGAACCCTGCTGCGCAAAATCAAGAACTCTTCGGAGTGTATCATCTTTCAATTGAGCATCTGCATCCAATATAAATACCCATTCCCCAGAAATGAATTTTAAAGCATGATTTAATGCTCCTGACTTTCCTCCACCAGCATTTTTAGATCTACTTATGATATTTAATTTTTCATATTTTTTAGATAGTTCATTTAAGATAATTGAAGTATCATCTACACTCCCATCATCAATTATGTGTATTTTTAATTTATCTGATGGATAATCTAAGTTAAATAATCTTTCAACAAGTCGAGCGATAACATTCTGTTCATCTCTTGCCGCCACAAGGATATCAAGAGTTGGCATATTCTTTGATAATTCTTGACTATCAGGAAAATTATTACAAAAACTTTTCTTATTCTTT
>CACNWD010000010.1 GCA_902624085.1 uncultured Prochlorococcus sp. | reverse complement strand
GCACTTATGTCAAATACTGAACTACAAAAAGTTGCAGAGAAGAAGAAAGATTAGTAGAGAATTTCATTTTTTACATAAAAAGATTTTTAACCAAATATAAAATCTTACTATAAAAATGTGGAAAAACTTGTGGAAAAAATTTTAAAAAGCGCTTGTAGTTTTTTTGGACTCACTAACAAAAAGTAAATATTATTAAAAATTTTTAAAACTTTATTTTAAAAAAAATACATAAATCTTCTGTGGGTTAATCTCTTTTTTTTTACTCGTAATATTAGACACCTTAAAAAATTTATCTTTGAAATATGTTTTCTTGAATAAATCCAGATTTAAATAATCTAGATTTTTAATTATTACTTTTATGTAAACTTCTTAAGATTTATTTTGAGTGAAATTACTTAATAAAAAGGAGATTTAGCGAATTATTTGTCAATACTGTGTCAGAAATGTTAATTATTTAGAGTTCTATTAATTTCTTTTTTGCAAATATTTACATGAAATGATTGTATCGTTGTAATTTGTAAACCACTTTTTTCAGTTACTTCAACCTTTGCATTGCATTCATCCTGCTTATATGCCATGTAGCTTGGACTGATCAATTTAGCCTTTTTTATCCCTAATTTATTATTTTTATATTCTTTCATTACTAGTGTTAGTGCATCAATTTCTACAGAAAATGATTCATTTGAATAAACATGAAATGGCAATATTAATAATGTGGAAAAAATTGAAAAAATTAACTTTTTCATGTCAATATTTACAGTTTATATTTTTTATAACGCAAATATCTTTACTAGAACATGGGTATATTTGTACCATTAATCTAATTTATGAATTTAATTTTTATTATTAAATATGCATCTGCAAGATTTAAATTTATAAAGTTTTTAATTCTTTTGAGCTCTTATACTCGATATTTAATTATTTATGGAAATCAATCCAAAAATAATCTAACTTATTTCAACAATATTATTTTCAGAAATAATTGCCCATTTCTTAAAATGTTTTTTACATAAAAAACCCCCAGTCAGATCACCAAAAGATGGAAGATATAAATTATTATTTATTGAATCAAAAGCAAAACACTTAAAAGAAAGTTTATCTTGATTATTTTTTAATATTAATTTTGGGTGATAATGTCCACAAATATTTAATTTATTATTGTCTTTTTTTTTGATTGGCTCATGTGTAAAGATAAGATTTAATGATTTTTTTTCTTTTAAGTAAGAAATACCATTTATTTTACAACCCTTATCATGATTTCCTTCTATTAATTCAATTTTATTTTTAAAATTTTTAAAAAGTCTTTCCACTTTATAAATTAGATTTTTATTTAGTGAGAATCTACTGTGAAATAAATCTCCTAAAATTACCAACTTTCTTGGTTTAAATTGATTTATTAACTTATAAATTCGATTAATATTATTTTCGTCTTCATTATTTGTGAGTGGGATACCATTTAATTGAAAATACTCCGCTTTCCCAATATGTACGTCACTTATTAGCAATTCTCTTGTTAAAGGAATAAATAAAACTTGGCTAGCATAAAGTTCTATCTTGGTACCTTTCCAAGAAAAATTAGTAGAAGGACATGTTTTAATATTTTTCATAAGATTTTATTAATTTATTTACTCTTTCTTCTATAGTTTCATTACTTAATGTATTGTTTAACCTTTCTACAAGTAATGGAAATGCAAATGGGCTAGGGTACTCTGTTTTATTAAGAATAAGATCTAATTTGCTCATTCTCTGAAGGGAGGAATTAATTCGGTCAATTTCTAATTGCTGTTTTTTTACTTCTTCATATGACTGTTTTAACAATAAATGATTATTTTCATACTTATTAAAAACTTCAAATAATAAATTTGAGCTAATGCTTAATTGATTAGATGTTTTTAATTTTGATGGATTGTTGTTGTTAATTAAACCACTTATTTGAGCAATATTTTTAAATTTATTTTTAGTTAATTCTGAGAAGTTTATCGCACTTTCTAAATCTTTTTCTAAATTTTTAATACTCATAAAATAAGATAAATAATTATTTAAAACTGAAAAGTCATAGTTTTCTGTTGAAGTTAAACTAAAGCCGAAATCATTGGCAGTGATGCTGAAGGTGGTTTTATTTAGATTGACAAATCTTAATGCCCATAGGAATGCAATACCTTCATTTACAAATTTGCCTTCTAAAGGAAAAACAAATAATGTTTTAAAGCCATTAAAAGAATAAATTTCCGTGAGTAATTGGTTTTCCTTGGGTATATTGGAAATTTCCTTCTGCTTTCCCAATATTGGTAATAACGATTTTAATTCTTCATTTATAAATTCTTTGTAGTCAAATAAATTATTTGTAAGACTTATCTCTTTTCTTATATTTTTACTGAGAAGATCAGAGATAACCATTTGTCCTCCAATCCAAGCAGGGATCATTGAACTTTTTTGAGATGAATTTTTTACGTATAAAATCATATCTCTAATTTTTATAAATTCAAGCATTTTGCCCGCAAAGAAAAAAGTATCACCAATCTTTAATTTAGAAGCAAAATTTTCTTCCAAACTTCCAAGTGATTTTCCTTTTATATATTTAACAATTACTGATTTATCACTCGTGATTGTTCCTATATTATATTTATGAATTCTAATTAATGTTTTATCTCTAACTGTATATGTAAAGTCTTTTTTATTAATAGAGTCATAAATTTTTTCGATCTTTTTGTATTTTGGATACGCTTTGAGACATCTTCCTCCATACTCCAAGAAGTCTAGGCACCATTGCCAATCTTCATCTTTTAAATTTCTAAAACTAAGGCAATTTTTTATTCTTTCTTTTTCTATCCTTGGATCAAAACCTGGTCCACAAGCAAGAGTTACTAGATGCTGTAAAAGAACATCATATGATAATTCAGGGATGTTGATTTTTTCTGTTATTCCTTTATTTATTAACTTCCTCATGGCACTAATCTCTAATAATTCAAGAGCATTTGTTGGCATAAATAATATTTTTGATATGCCTCCAGGTTTATGTGCACTTCTGCCAGCCCTTTGAATAAGACGACCTATGTTTTTAGCACTTCCTATTTGAACGATTTGATCAACTGGTTGAAAATCCACTCCTAAGTCTAAAGAACTAGTACAAACTACCCATTTTATACTTCCCTCTTTAACTCCTTCTTCAACATATTTCCGAGCCTCTTTATCTAATGAACCATGATGTAATGCAATATTTTGTTCCATATCTGGGTTGAAATATCTCAGACATTGAAACCATCTTTCAGATTGATTCCTTGTATTTGTAAATATTAATGTACTTTTATCTTTGTCGATTTCTTTTAAAAGTGATTTATGACTTTTAATCCCTAAATGACCACTCCATGGGAAGGTACCAATGTTATTTGGAATAATACTTTTTATTTCTATATTTTTCACTATGTTGCTTTTAATTATTTTGGGTTTTTTAAAGCTTAATCCTAATATTGAACTAGCGGCCTCTTCTATATTTCCAATAGTTGCACTCATGCCCCATATTTGAATATTTTTATTATTTCCTCTTAGCCAACTTAAAGCTAGTTCACATTGATTACCTCTTTTGCAACCCATTAATTCATGCCATTCGTCGATAATAATTGAAAATAAATTTCTAAATAATTTGTTTGATTCTTTATTTGCAATTAGTAAAGTTAATGATTCAGGTGTTGTTATTAAGATATTAGGAGGTTTAATTGTTTGCTTTTTCTTTATATAATTTGATGTATCACCATTTCTAATTCCTACGGTAATATTGGGATCGAAAAATTGAATAGCATCAAGTATGGATTTTTTTAAATCTCTACTTAAGGCCTTTAACGGGGTAACTAGTAAAATATTTATACCTTTTGAATACTTTAGTTCTTTTAATTTTAAAAGTGGACCCATTAAAGCTGCATAAGTCTTGCCATATCCTGTTGGAACTTGAATAATTCCACTTTCACCTTTTAAATAAGACTCCCAGGCCTCAATCTGAAACTCTAATGGATGCCAATTGTTTTTCTTGAAAAATTTTCTAATATGATTCTCTGAATCTTTTCCAATTATTTTTTTCATAATTAACTTCTTATCATCCTCATCGCATTCTCTAATTTATCTGCATCCATTATATTTTTATCTTTTCTCCATTTTGTTATTCTTGGGAATCTTAATGCAATACCTGATTTATGACGTTTAGAAATTTGTATATTATCAAATGATATTTCAAATACTAATTCAGGTTTAACAGATCTTACTGGTCCATATCTTTCTAATGTATTTTTTCTAATCCATTTATCTAATTCTTTTATTTCTTCATTATTAAGTCCCGAATAAGCATTAGCAAATTTAACAAGTTTATTATTTTCCCAAATAGCAAAACTATAGTCAGTATATAAATCTGCCCTTTTACCACTTCCTGGTCTCGCATAAATTAAAACCCCATCAAGTTGCATAGGATCAATTTTATATTTCCACCAATTACCTTTCTTTCTTCCAGGTAAATATTTAGAATTTTTATTTTTAATAACTAAACCTTCGGTGTTAATATTCCTAGCTGAATTTTTTGATTCTTCTACCTCTTCCCAGCTATTCATTTTAAGTAATTTAGTGATTTTTATCTTTTTAGAGGCAATAGTTTGATCTTCTGAAATTGAGTTCAAAAATTTTTCTTCAAGAATATTTCTTCTCTCACTTAAGATTTTATTTCTTATATCATTACCATTTATTTCTAAAATATCGTAAGCCACAAAGACTATAGGTAAATCGTTTTGAATTTTTATAGAGGGTGATTTTCTTCCAAGCCTCTTCTGCAATAATGAAAAATCTTCGGGCATATTTTTATTTTCATCCCAAATTAAAATTTCTCCATCGACCACAAAGTCATTTTTCAAATCTGATATTATTTTTATTAATTCAGGAAAAGTTTTATTTACTAACTCTTCTCCTCTTGTCCATATTGATATGTTGTTAGCTCTTTTTATTATTTGACTTCTAATGCCGTCCCATTTTGATTCAAAATGATATTGCTTTATTGATGTTGTTTCTTTTATTTTCTCATCAAATGTATTAGCTAATTGAAAGGGATATGGTTTATATGCAAGTTCTCTTTGTTCTAATTTTTTATTTATTAAAAAAATATATGTTTCTTCAATTGGTTCAAAATCGCCCATTAACCTATGTAAAATTATTGACTCATCGATTCCTGTCATATTAGATATTGCTTTTGTTACTAGACCTTTAGAGACTCCTATCCTGAATGTTCCTGTAAGAATTTTATTAAAAATTAATTGATTGTCTTTTGTTATTTTTTCCCATAGAAGTTTAATATATGATTTTTTCTGATTTTCATCTAATTTGAAAAAATTTGGCAGTATATTATTTATTAATTCGTCAAGAGATATATCCTCTTTAATATCTTTTTCTGGTAATTTATCTTGTAATAGTAAAGAAATAACTTCCGCAGAATCTCCAACTTTTGTATAACAAGTTTCTATTAGCCATAGAGGCATTTTATAAATATCTGAATAATACTCTCTAAGTGATTTACCACTTATAAATCTTTTATTTCTTTTACCTATTAATAGATATATTGTCCAAATATTATTTAAGTTACTATTAGATTTAAAATATTTAGTTAGAGAATTAACTTTTTTATTAATACTATTATTTGAATCTAATTCTTCAAATAATTTAGAAAATTTATTAAGACTCATTTAATTTCATTTAATTGTTTAATATTTAGATCTTCTTTATCTCTAAGAAAGTTTGCTAAGGACTCACCATCTCCATGATATAGAAAAACTCTTTTTGCTTCAGATTCTTTTATGGTTTTGACCAACCCATTCCAATCTGCATGATCAGAAATAGTAAATCCCTTATCAAAGCCAGATCTTTTTTTTAATGCCCTTATAGACATCCAACCACTTGCAAAACCAGTACGAACTTTTTTAAATTTTCTCAGAAAATTTTTATTATTTAATGATGGAGGAAGTAGTAATAAGCTTTTATTAAGATTACATATTTCTAAGTTGGTATCATAGATCTTTGCTTCTGCAAATTCTATTCCAAGTCTTTTGTAGATTAAATTCATTTTATTAATACTTTTATGAACATAAATATTTGTAAGTTTCTGGCTATTTAGCTCACTTAATAATCTTTGAGCTTTACCCAAGGAATAACAAAAAAGAATTGAGATTGAATCTTCAGATTGGGAAACCCATTTTGTAATATCATCTATGATTTTATCGGTTGATTCCCAATTAAAGATAGGAAGTCCAAATGTTGATTCGCATATTAGGAAGTCAGTTTTTACTTTCTCGTAACTTTTGCAAGTTTTATCTTTTTGTCTCTTAAGATCACCAGTAATTAGCCATGTTTCAGAGCCTGCGATTATCTTTATTTGAGAAGAACCTAAAATATGACCAGAGGGATGTAGTGAAAATTTTATACCATTAATTGAGAATTTTTTATCATAATCAATTGTTTTTAAATTTATATTATTGCCAAATCTTTTCCTTAATAATAATCCAGTTTCAATTGAACAGATATACTCTCTGCATCCATTTGTGAAGTGATCAGCATGAGCATGAGTTATAATCGCTTTCTCAACTGGTCTGTTGGGATCGATCCAAATTTTGGCTGGTTCGCAATATAATCCTTTAATTGTTTGAGTAATTAAATTTTGTTTAGAATTTATCAATCGATTTAATCAAAATTCATACAAATTAATTTAGCTAATTATGCCCAAGCTTGTTTGGTGAGAGATATTATAGATAACATAATTAAAATTCCAATGACAAATTGATTACTCCACTTTTTCATAAATAAAGATAATTGAAATTCATTATAAACTTTAGTTATTGGATTTATATCAATAATATTTTCTTTGATTTCAATATTGGATTTACTTTCTTTCTTCCTCAACTCATTTATTAAATTTAGTTCACAATTAGCTATCTCTTCCATATAACTGAGAACATTATTATCTTTTTGATTTATTAGATTAATTACTAAATCTAAATTATTTTTATTCTCATTAATAAAATTCTGAACAATTTGTTCGGAACTTTGACCTCTTTTAATCTTTTCTATCAATCTTTGCTTGGACCAAGATTTATCTAGAATATTTAAGACCTCGTAGTTATTCATGATTAAGTAATTTTACTTATGATATCTAAAAAAATTGTTTTAAGCGTGATTTAATAGAGTTATTTTTCAAATATAATGTAGAACTTTATATTTATTTTATTAATCTATTGGGAAAATATTTATTATTTGTATGTTTGATCGTAAATTCCTTTTGATTAGTTGTTTCATTTAATGAATCAATCTTTATATCTATAACCTCATTAGCTACATTCTTCCCGTTATTGAAGTAAGTTTTAATTTTTTCTTCCTCTTTATTGTCTAACCTCTTTGATGCTCCTTTGGCATAAATTCCAATTTCGTTGCATGCTTTAATAACCTTCTTGGCATCTATGCCAAGATCTTTAGAAATCAAATGAATAGGTTTTTTTCCCGTCATCATAAATTAATTATTAATTAAATTATATCTCTTATCACTAATATTTCTACTTTATTTTCATTCAATATATATTAATTTTAGCTAGTCAATATTTTTTTTAAATTCTCTTTTCATAGTTGGATTATTATATGTTAATTTTTTGATAGTTAGATCTTGTGATTTTATATTAGCTCTTTGCAGATGTTGTTCTGATAAAAGCAATGCCTCTTTTGTCTTTTCAAGATTTCTAATGGTTTTATCAATACCCAAGATTGCATCTTTAAATCTATCAGAAGCAAGCCTAACATTATTTCCAACTGCATACTTAAATTGATTTAGAGTACTCTCGAAATTTGTGATGTCTAATTTTTTAGCCTTTTCAATTTCTAGTTCTCGTTTATATTTTAATGACTTTAATGCTGCATTTCTTAGAAGTGAAATAATTGGAATAAAAAATTGGGGCCTTATTACATACATTTTAGGATATCTATGTGAAACATCTACTATGCCAGAGTTATATAGTTCGCTATCTTGCTCAAGTAAAGATACTAATACAGCGTATTCACATGATTTTTCTTTTCTATCCTTATCTAATTCTTTAAAATAGTCTTCATTTTTTTTCTTATTTACAGAGTTTTGACTCTCGTTTTTCATCTCAAACATGATTGATATTATTTCTAAATTTTGGTTATCAAACTCTCTGAAGATATAGTCTCCCTTACTGCCTGAAGAGGAGTCATTATCTTTCTCAAAAATTGAAGTTTGAAATCCAGTAGCGCGTATTTTATTAAACTCATTTTCACAATGCTTTTCAAGAGTTTCCCCTTGCATTTTTGTACTTAATTTAAGTTGCATATCTCTTAAATCAGTAATTTTTAAGTCTCTTTCTTTTATTATTTCTTTATATCTTTCTTCTATTGCCTTTTCTGAGTCATATTTTTCTTGCTTGATTTTCTCTAATATTATTCTTAATTCTGTTTTCTCTTTTTCAACTTTAGTAACTGCATTTATAATTTCTTTTTCTTTAGAAATTTTAAGAGTTTCTGCTTGATTTATAATTTCGTTATTTAATTTCTCAATTTTAATATTTAAGTTATTTATTATTTTTTCTGACTCATTTCTTATAGTATTTAATTCGTTAAATTTATCTTTATCTACATGACTCAATTTTGACTGTAAGGAAATTATTGTCTTTTCCATCTCTTTTTTTTCTCGTATCATTTCAAGCTTTAATTCTGTTTTTACTAGTTCAATTTCCTTATTCTTTTCTTTTTTTGCAAGAATTAATCTTTCCTCAATTTGTTTATTAAATTCATCATTTTTAATTTGAGAAAGCAATTGATCAAAATTTGAGGGATCTATTTTAAATGTTTTTCCACATGATGGACATTTTATATCTTTCATAACTTAATAAAAGATTTCTAGAATTTTTTTTATGTTAATCAATTTTAAATATTTATATTCTTGTATTAAGTTTAAACTACATTTGATATCTGTTTAAAAGAAAATCTAATTCAAATCTGAAAAATAATTATTAATGATTTAGTATTTAAATTAAGCCAGATTTCTTCAAAAGATTTATTTTATTTGCTAGTTCTATATCTGATGAGGAAATATCCCTTTCTAAATTATTATTTGATGAAAATGTATAACCGCTATCATCAACAAATTCATCTTCGGAGATATTTATATTTTGTTTATTCTTAACGCTTTTTGAAAGGTTTTCAACTTTATTATTATTTTGATTGATTTTATTCCCAAAAGCAAAGTTATCAATTCCCCTAGCTCCAAGAGCTTCCTCGACTAATATCCCAACAACTTTTGATCTGCTTATAGATTCAGTTTGAGAAATTTTGTCAATAATCTCTAAGACTCTTTTTCTTGGAAGATAACCAATTCTCTTTACGCTATTGTCCATAAAAAATTTCCTTTGTCATAATTGTAACACTTTTGTCAAATATCTAACAATTCTAATGCCCTTTCTGTAAATTTAATTTTCTTAAATTAAAATATTTTTAGATTTGAAAATTTTTAAAAACAGATGAAGGAGAGAACGTTTAATAACGCTGATAGTTTTGCTATATCTTTCGATGAAGAGTGGCAAAGATTGGAATGTGAAGATGAAAGTTTAAAAATAAGTAAGGTTATTGACTTATTATCAGATCATCCATTCGTTCAATCAAACCCAGAGACAGCGTTTAAAATAGCAAATTTTCGTATTAATTCATTAGGGAAATTTAGATGATCTCTCTTTAAATAATGAATTTAAGTAAGGATATTTTTCCAAATACTTGCTTAATAGTATTCTCTCAGACAATCTCACGTGCTTTTTATTATTAATCCTAAATATAATTTCATTTAGTTTTAATCTTGTAGAAGGATTTAAATATCTCATGATTTTAAAATTTATAAAGTAAACTTAACAATATTTTTGTGATTATCTAGTTAAAGTTTGGATATCTTAAATTTTTTTGGGTTTCTTAATTAATTTTATATTTGTGGTGAATTAAAAAATCCTTTACTAGCTAGAAATATAATTATTCCAATTATTGGTCCAATCCCAAATATAAATAATACAATCTTTGCAGTATTTTTATTCTCATAAGAATCTTTTTTATTAGTAAAGTTTGATTTGACTTTTCTTTTTTTTGATTTCCTTTTCATTTTTTTTAGTTCTTATTGTTAGTTAATTTTTATAATAAAATTTTATTTAGTCTATGGTTAGATAAATTTATTAGAACTTTACCAATATTGTATAATATTTATGTTGATCCAATGATATGAGTTCTACAAAGAGAGAAGAGGTAAGTTCTCACCTGCGGTACATAAGGTTAGAACTTAGAGATATGCACCAAATGTTATTGAAAGAAGGATTATTACCTGATCCTGGAGAAGCTAGAGAGGTTCATGCACAACTAGATGCATTACATCAATTGTTATCTGAAAAGAATAAGAAGAAAGTACAAAATCAGTTCTAATTGTTTTAATAGCTATCTTAAATTGTAATTTTTTGTAGTGGATTCTATATCCCTTCTATTATCATGCATCTTTTCTAAAGTGTTGTAAATATCTTTTATTTGTAATTGGAGCTTTTCTGTGTCTGTAATTTCACTAAGAGATTCCATTGCAGAAACTAAACTTTCTTTAGCATCAATTAAATTCCTACACTCTTTGCTTCCTGCTTCGTAAGACATAATCTTAAATCTTTATTGTAATAATATATAAAAAAAACATTAGTATCGCTTGTTACTTTTGATAAAAAATTACTTGTAATGTTCAAAATAATGTTACCAGTTTTATACAAATCCTTTAATTGAAATATTAGTTATTTAATAAGATTAGATTATTAAATTAAAATAATAATAATTACTTTATTGACAATTTTTGAATTACATATCAAATATTTTCTATATAATTATTTTCTTAAATAGAATTTTGAAATTTATTTTATAAATTTAAATCTAATTCAAATTGTTTATTTGTGGAATTATTAATTATTTTTTTGGTTTTCCTCTTATTTGTAGGTTTTCTTGATCCATGTTTTTCATAAATTCTCTTGGAAATATTCCAATATTCTTTTTTTAAAGATATTTGGAATAATAATTTTCTTGCATTTCTTGAGGTTAGTTTTAAATCAATTATTGGTTTAATATAATTCATAGTTTGAGAATTATAAATGTCAATATTATTAATTAACCATGGTTCATGTATTAAATCTTGCGAAATATCTTTTAATTCAGGAACCCATTTTTTAATAAAGGTCCCTTTTGGGTCATGATCTTTTCCCTGTTTAATAGGGTTATAAATCCTATTCGTATTTATTGAAGTTGTACCGGATTGCATTTGACATTGATTCCAATGAATCCCTGGTTCATAATCAATGAACTTTTGAGCTAATTTTAATCCAGATTCTTGCCAAGGTATCCAAAGATTATAAGAGGCAAAGGACATCAACATTGCTCTCATTCTGAAATTTATCCAACCATTATGGTTTAGTGATCTCATGCAAGCGTCTAAGAATGGATAACCAGTCTTACCTTCACTCCAAGCTTCAAGAAAATAATCATTTTTAATTCTTATGTTTTCAAAGTAAGGATGATATTCCTTGAACTCTAGTTCAGGCTGGGTTTCTAATTTTTGAATAAAATGACAATGCCAAAATAATCTACTAGTAAACATTTTGCTGTCTTTAGTCTTTACGCTTTTTGTATGTTTTAAGATCTCTTTTAGTGATATGCACCCCATAGTTATGTATGGTGAGAGTCTCGAGCAGCTAAAATAAGATTTAGCTGGACTTGAGATGTTTTTACCATATGAATATATTTCATTATTTAAAAAATAATTCAATCTTTTGATGGCCTCTTTTCTCCCACCAATACATCTCCCATGGCATTTATCATTTTTAAAGTCAAAAAAATTATCAGAGGGTAAATTTTCTCCCTTGAAGGGCAATGCTTTGAAAACTTTAGTAATATTGATAATTTCTTTTTCAAAATGTTTTTTATAGGTTTTAGCCCATTTATCTCTTTTTAGAGTGCCTCTAAAAACACCAAATTGAATATACTCTTCCCAAGGTATATTATTTTCTCTTGACCATCTTCTAACTTTTTGATCCCTTTTGTAAGATAGGAAATCACCAGTTTCCTGATGACTGTAAATCCCCTTGATTTTATAAGTATTTTTTATCTCTTCAAAAATATCAATAACATCACCAATTCTTATAATTAAAGGCTGTCCCATTAAATATAGATCTTCTCTTAAATCAATAATACATTCCTTACAGAATTGCCACTGTCTGTAAGAATGAGAAAGTTGTTGCCATTTCTCTTTTTCTAATATATAAAGTGGCAATACATCATAATCTTTTGAGGCATTATATAAAGCCTCATTATCTACAACTCTTAAATCTTTTTTAAACCAACAAATATTTATTTCATGCATATAAATTTTTGTTTATAAGTTTTATTTTAAAAAATAAAAGATATCTTTGTTGTTATTTAGAGGTCGCTCTTAATAAGGCAATTAGGCTAATAATGAATAGAACCACTAAAGTAATCGTTAAAGGGGAAAAATTAGACATTTATTATAATAATTAAATAACGCCAATATTACGCAATTATTATACTAAAAAATACCTAATTATTTTTTAGAAGTAAATAGAAGAAATCTTCTACTTCTTTTTTGGTTATTATTAATCCATCTTTTTTGAAATTTTTTAATTTTTCATAAAGAGAATTAATTAGTTGATCATCTTTTCTTTGCATAACTAAAAGTAATTTATTTTTCTAGCAAATAAATTGATTCATTACCAAAACTAGCGGGCTTAATAATTTTGCATCCTTTATCTTTTTCAATATCACAAGTACTATTAGCTGGGGTAGATTTCCATGAACAAACCTTTTCTCTAGACGTCTTATCTTTAATTTTCCAACCATCCTTGAGATATTCTTCAATACTTTCTTCATTGCAGGAGATTGTGATCTCTAATTTATCTTTAGTATTGCTTCTTTGAGAATTAATTATTGGATCATTGTTCTTATCTCTCTTGTTAAAATTAAATTCTTCATTACAACTTGAAAGTAAAATTAATATAAAAAAAATATTTAATACTTTTAAATAGTTTGTAATTTTATTCATTTTTAGTAAATCAATTATTTTCTATAGCATTTAAAAGTAAGTCCATTTTACTCATAAGAGCCTTAACATCATCCGGTTCAGGTAAAAGTAATTCTTCCGTAACTGCCAAATGCATCCTTTTAAGCTCTGATCTAAGATCTTTTAAATGCATTTTAACATCTTCTTTTTTATTGTTAATGTCAGTCATAAATTGTTTAATGCCTTGCTGAAACTTAACTTTGATTGTTATTAATTATATATTATTTAAAGCCTTGCCATTATTATTTGTTTTATAAATCATTCAGCTTGTTTAAATACTCTATTTCATTACCTCCATTACAGTAGTTGACTGAAAGCATTTCTAACGTATCAATATTTTCACTTTTAAAAAGATTAATATCTTTTAAAAAATTATATGCTACCTTTTGACATTTCAATTTTGAGTCTGAATTTCTTATTACTGGTTGAAAATATCCCAAAGTAAATAAAAATAAAAATATCAAAAAGATATATTTTTTTCTCTTTTCATAAAAATCAAGTGTATTTTTCTTTGTTTTTAAAATTTTAATAAGCCAACTATCTGGTAGCCCAATCTGAACAAACAATAATTCAACCCACCAAGGTAGTCTCTTTTGATTAATGTGACTAGATTTTGATGGATTTCTTTTTTTTCTTTCTTCAAAAGTCGATTTATTTAATTCTTTTTCATTATTTAAATTCCTTTTTTCCATATAAAGTATTTATTTATATGGAATATAATAGTTATATTTTGATTTGAAAACTATATTTTTATTTTTTAAGTTTTAATCTAATTACATAATAAAATTTATTATTCTAAATTTTATAGTTATATTTTAGTTTTTATGCAAAAGAAAAGAAGAAAATTAGATAAAAATTTTGAAAGGATAATTTATTCAGCTAAAAAAAGGATAGAATTAATTCTTGCTAAAATCTACGATATCAACGATGAAGATATACAAAAAGAATATATGTCTGCTTTTGGAGAAGTGGTTAGTCTATTTGAATCTCTTAGTGGAGATTATGATGAAATAGGCTTTAACGAAAATTCGGAATTACTGAATAAAAACTTTCAAGATGTAATTGCCAAATTTGAGTCTGAGTATGAGATTTAAATTTACTTAGATTTATATGGATATACAGGTATCTCTATTGGTTTCCCTTCATTTATTAATTCTCTATTCGACTTTAATCTTTTAATACAGGCTTTTTCTCTTCTTTTTCTAGAACATATCCTAAGGATTTGAGAGTTGGATATTGAGTAAGTTTCTAATGTAAATAATAACGATAATAAAATAAGTGAAAATACTCTGAAAAATAATTTCATAATAATCTACTGGGAACAATACCTATCCAAAAGATACCTTAATTCATCAACATTCATATCAGTTGTTATGAATATTTCTTGAGCGGATTGTCCTTTTCTTGCAATTGCTTTATAGCCACCAATAGTTATAACTGAAACCCTAATAATTAATTTTGAGGATCTCCCTCTTACTTTTGTAATTATAGCTGGTGTAACAGTTTTTATTCTCTCATTAGAGGCTAATTTTTTTAAGATAGGAATAAGTCCCTCTATGTATGTGCTGTGTGTAATTACAACTCTTCCCAATGGTATAACTATTTATTAATATATTAAAAGAAATAAAAAGTTTTTATGAAAATGGATTTATTCTCTTTTTGCTAACAAATTTCAAAGATTAATATTTTTGAAAGATAGTTTTGGTATATTTAAAATAATTAATATTTAAAAATGATTTTTGAATTAGGTTGGGCTTCATTAGCTGCTATATTTACTTTCTCTATTGCAATGGTTGTGTGGGGGAGAAATGGTGATGGTTCAATTGATATTTAGTTCAATTTTAAATTATTTAAATTTAGACAACTTTAATAGATTTCTTATTATAGGTTCTTTCTTCTTACTGATTTTTATAACTATTGCTGTAATCTACATATCTTTTGTTTCTTGGAAAGACAAAAGAAGAATTGATAAATAATCAATTCTTCTTATTTTTATCTTCTCTTTTTTTTCTATCAGCTAATACTGTTTCTTTTAAAAGTTCCCTCGCTTGAGATAACCTCTTAATACTAGTTTTATATATGCTTATGTCCTTTTCAGCTCTTGTTAGGGGTAATTGTAGTTTTTCAGCAAGTTCAGAGATTATTTTAATTTTTGAAATATCTTCATTATCTTTGAAATCATTTGCTTTAGTTAATATCTTGTAGATCCCTAACATTAAAATCCTTGAGTAATAGGGTTTTTTGGAGTTTTTTTCAATCACTAAATTAAAGATTTCTTCTAAGCTTTTATTTTGATGCTCATTAATTGTTGTATTTGAAATCTCAACAATTTCATCATTTTTAAAATTAGTTGACTTGCAAAGAGCTCTGAAAAGATTCTTTACGTGTTCATGAGGTTCATAACCTTCTGTTAACTCATTAAAAATTTCTGTTAAACCTACACAGAAATAACAATCTAAAGTGAATTCACTTTGATGATTTAAAAGGTTCAGTTCTACTAGCATTTCATCAACAATACGTTTGTACAAGCCTGGAATTACGAAAGGAAATTGATCATGAAATAAGGTCTTGCTATCAGAAACAGTTAAATTTTCTTTCAATTTTTTATATGTAAACCTTAATAACCTTAGCGTAACTTGACTCAATATCGTTAAGATCTAATAAACAAATAAACATTATTATGATACCTCTAGTTCTTGAAGAGTCTGGTGGAACCGAAAGGGTCTTTGACATTTACTCAAGGTTATTAAGGGAAAGAATAATATTCTTAGGTGAGCCAGTTACTAGCGATACCGCTAATAGAATAGTTGCTCAATTACTTTTTCTAGAGGCAGAGGAACCCGAAAAAGATATCTATATGTACATAAATTCACCAGGTGGATCTGTTTATGATGGCTTAGGTATATTTGATACAATGCAACATGTTAAACCTGATATACATACTGTCTGCGTTGGATTGGCTGCCAGCATGGGTGCATTTTTATTAGCAGCTGGTACCAAAGGTAAAAGAAGTAGTTTAAGGCACTCTAGGATTATGATTCATCAGCCTCTTGGAGGTGCTAGAGGACAAGCAAGTGATATAAGAATTCAAGCTGATGAAATTCTATTCTTGAAAGACAGGCTAAATATTGAGTTAGCTGAGAGAACTGGTCAAGATCTTAATAAAGTCAAGGAAGATACAGATAGAGATTTTTATATGTCACCTCAAGAGGCTGTGGATTATGGAATTATTGATTTAGTTTTAAATAAAAAACCTACAGCAGGAAGTTAAATTAATTTAATAATTGAGGAGTTCTAACTTTTTCTGGTATTGGAGTATATTCTGATAAAATTTGTACGAATTCTTCACCATCCATAGTTTCCTTCTCAATTAATAATTCTACTAATTTATCCATTGCTTCTCTGTTACTGCTTATTAAGTCATAAGTTTCCTTATAACATGCTTTAACCATAACCCTTATACTCTCATCAATCTGCCTTGAAATAGAATCAGAAACTTCACTTCTTGTCATCAAATCTCTTCCTACAAAAACTTCTTGATTACCACCCTCAAGAGCAATAGGACCTAAATTACTCATTCCAAATCTTGTAACCATTTGTCTTGCCATAGAAGCAACCTGTTGGAAATCTCCGCCTGCTCCAGTCGTAATTTCCCCTTCTCCAAATACAACATCTTCTGCAGCTCGACCCCCTAAAGCCCCCATTATCCTTGCTTTAAGTTGCGCTCTACTAATCAAAGATTGTTCATCATCAGGTGTAAACCAAGTAAGACCTTTTGCTTGCCCTCTTGGGATCACAGTTACTTTTTGAACAGGATCATGTGCTTTAACTAATGAACCAATTATTGCATGACCAACTTCATGGTAGGCAATTAATCTTTTACTTCTACCATCTGTGAGGGGAGAACCTTCCATACCAGCAATAATTCTATCTACGGAATCATCTATTTCTGAAATGCTAATGCAATTTTTCCTTCTTCTTGCTGTCAGTATAGCTGCTTCGTTAAGTAGATTAGCTAAATCAGCACCTGTGAAACCTGGAGTTCTTCTCGCAATACTTTCTAATGTTAAATTTTCATCAAGTTTCTTGTTTCTAGAGTGAACTTGAAGAATAGATAGCCTTCCTTTGATATCTGGAGCATCAACTGTAACTTGTCTATCAAATCTACCTGGCCTCATTAAAGCTGAATCTAATACATCTGGTCTATTGGTTGCAGCAATAATTATTATTCCACTATTACCTTCAAATCCATCCATTTCAGTGAGAAGTTGGTTTAAGGTTTGTTCTCTTTCATCATTTCCACCACCAATACCTGCTCCCCTTTGTCTACCAACAGCATCAATCTCATCAATGAATATCAAGCAAGGACTATTTTCTTTAGCCCTCTTGAATAGATCTCTAACTCTGCTTGCACCAACCCCGACAAACATTTCGACAAATTCAGAGCCAGAGAGAGAGAAGAATGGAACTCCAGCTTCTCCAGCAATTGCCTTCGCTAACAATGTCTTTCCAGTCCCTGGAGGACCAACTAAGAGAACACCTTTTGGGATTCTTGCTCCTACAGAAGTGAATTTTTCAGGCTTTTTCAAGAAAGTTACAACTTCTTCTAAATCTTGTTTTGCTTCGTTTACACCCGCAACATCATCGAACACAACACCTGTATCAGCTTCCATTGCAAATCTTGCTTTTGTTTTACCAAATTGCATTGCTTGCCCAGGACCTCCTGGCATACCATTAGATCTCCTCGCAAGTAATATTAAACCTCCAATTAATAGAATAGGAAAAAATAAATTACCTAAAATTCCAAGTGCTGGTGGAGCAGATTTAACTGGATGAACATCAAAACTTATACCTTCTGTTTTTAAGTTATTTATTAGTTCTGGTGTTAGACCTGGCAAATCAACTCTAAGACGTTGTACTTTATTATCAAGATCTGAATCAACTGTCTCAACAACTGCGTTACGTCCTCCATCATAAATATCAACGGAAGTAACTCTTCCAGCTTCTATATAATCTAAGAATCTACCATAACTCATTCTTGCTACTGCAGTATTTTTTGGTGCTACTGTTGTCCCATTTGATTTGAGGGTTTCAACGTTATTACTTGAGAGTAGTTGCCATGATAGACCTACTATTAAAATTATTGGTAAAGCCCATAAAAATATCGTTTTTAATTTTGGATTCATTTTGCAAATTTCAAATTATCAATATATTCTATGATGTAAGTAATGATTTCGTTGATTTTTTTATTCCAAATTGACCTCAAAATTCTAAAAATCTAATGTTTTCAAGCCGTTTCCCTCGTTAAAAACTTTTACTAAATTAATGAATTTTAAAATAAATCAAAAAGTTAAATTAATAGCTCCTCTCCCTTATCTAAAAACTTCTGAAAATATGCCTATGCTTAGACCGCCTGATCTAGTCGCTATTGATGAAATTGGAGAAGTTCTCTCCTTAAAATCTCCTGAAACAGTTGAAGTTAAATTTAGAAGAGGAAAATTTTTAATTGATATTGATAAATTAGAAAAGGTTGATAATTAATATTTTTCTTCCCAAGTTTCCTTTAAGTGTTTGCATGCATTTTTACTCCCTGAAACGCTAATACACGGATTACTTAAATATTTATTTGCTAAGGTTAAAATTTCGTCTGATGTTATGACTTCCATGAGATCTTTTGATTTTTCATCATGAAAGGGGTCCATATCCAAGCTTAACAATCTAACTTTACGAAAAATAATATCTTCACACGTACGAAAATGATGTAGAAAAGATCTTTTAAGTTTTTGTTTCGCTAATAATAATTCCCTTTCACTTATTTTCTTTGATAGTAAGTCATTCCAAATAGACAATAATAAATTTAATGTTAATGATGAATTTCTTTCTGAGACAGATAAATATATCAAAAAAGGAGCATTAAATTTTCTTGAAGGGTAGAAAACTCCTGAATCATAAGTTAATCCATTATTTTCTCTAAAAACTCTAAAAAGTAATGAAGTCATACCATAAGAAAGGTATGATTCCAAGATTTTTAAGGCTAAGCTATCTTTAGAATTGTGAGGACAAGTTTGAGAACCAATAATTATTATAATTTGTTTTGAATTTGAATAATGTTCAACATACTTGTTTTTAATTGATGGTTTTGAGTTTATTTTGTTCACAAACTTATCAGAATGAATAGGCTTTATATCTTTTAAATTTAAAAAATTATATTTCGAGTTATTAGTTAATAAAAACTTTTTTCTTTTTTTTAAACATTTATATTCTTTCAAAATATCATAATATTTTATTTGTTTAATATTCTCCTCATCTCCTAAGCAATTAAATGAATATGGATGTTCTGGATATAAAATTTGCTTTAAGTTATTAAATGCAATATTAAATGGATTCTCTTTTGATTTTATTAAGTTATTTAAAGATGCTTTTTGACAGTGAATAAATTCTTTTTCATATAAATTTGGTTCTTCAATTAATAAATTAAGTAAAGGAAATAGCTTATCAAAATATTCACTAAGAGACTTCAAACATATTGAGATTCCATCTTCAAAAGCTTCAAAGTTTAATTCGGCACCATAAGAGTCCAAGAAATCAGAGAATTTGTAATTGTCATATTTATTACATCCTCGAGTTAGTAGTTCACACAAAATTTGATTGATACCTTTTTTATTTTTTTTATCTAAAGAGGTACCTCCATTAATCCAAATATTTGCTAGTGAAATATTATTATTTAGTTTTAAATAATATGATTTCATTATTATGATTTATGCGCTATGAAGGTAAATTTCTCTTGTAAAAGGAATTTTATAAGTTTTTTTAAATTTTCAGTACTTTCCCAATATTTAAAATTCTTGCTCAATTCTATTTGTGGATTTAGTCTCCCCCAAAGAAGATGATTTCCAAAAAATTGTGATAGTTGAGAGGATGTCTCTAAGTTAAAAATATAATTACTTTTAACTATTCTTAAAGCTTTTTTACTTTTACTGTATAAGTTTGAATTCGTTAATAATTTCTGAAGAAGATTATTTATAATATCTTCTACTTTTTTTAGATTTTTTCTCTCTAATGTAGCCTCAATAATAAATAAACTTCCAAATTCTCCAGGTTGTATCCCTGAATAAATTGATTCAACAATTTGCTTATCCTCTTTTAAACTTCTATTTAGAATGCTATTTCTGCCATCAGTAAGTATCGATGAGATTATTTCATAACCTAAAATACTTTTTTGATCAATAGAACATGGGATTTGCCAAGCCATAAAAATACGAGAAAATTCAATATCTTTAAAAAATACAATTTCTCTGCCATTCCTAATACTTATATTATCTACGCAAATTTGTTTTGAATCAATAAATTCTTTTCTGGATTCTAGTAATTCACAATTATTAAAAATTTCTAAATAGTTTTTGGGAAGCTTTCCTGCAACTGCTATGCAAGAATTTTTTGGAATATAATGTTTCCTATGAAAGTTATGAAGATCATCTAATTTTAATTTATTAATATTTTCTTCTTCACCAAGAATTGATTTAGTGTAAGGATGATCTATCCATACACTTTTTAAAAAGTAATTAAAAATAAATTCATCTTTTTGATCTTGACTTTGAAGTATCTCTTCAATAATTACCTTTTTTTCTAAATGAAATTCTTTCTCATTAAGTTTCGGTAATAAAACTAAATTTGTTAATAAAGATAATGCTTCTTCAACATTGCTTGGTGGGATGTCAACATAGTAATGTACATCATCGTAACCGGTTGAAGCATTACTAAATCCACCTAATTCTTCAATTCTTAAATCAAATTCACCAGGTTTTAATAATTTGCTTCCTTTAAAAATCATGTGCTCTAAAAAATGTGCAAGACCCACTTTTTCTTTTTCTTCAAAAGCAATACCCGCTTTAAACCAAAAATCTATTGAAATCAGCGGCGAATCGTTCTCTTCAACAAAGACACAGTTTGTTTTACTAGGATGTTCCCAATATTTAACATTTGCTAAATCCATTTAGATAAAAATTTCTCTAAAATTTAAAAAAGGTTAAATTAGTGTTGGCAGATTCATTCATTAAAACTAAATCAATCGATCCATTTATTTTGTCATTGGTCAAAATTATTGGAGAGAAAAGGTCTTTGTTAGATAATATTGAAACCATAAAAACTAATAAAGAATTTGCAAATATTGAATGTAAAGATGAAGGTAGAGAATTTTATATTGAAAATGAATTTCATAAAGCAAAAAGGTTCAGGAAACTTCATGTTGAAGTTGCAGAATTCTCTAATAATCTAAAAATTTTACATTGTGTATTTTTTCCTGACCCTTTTTTCAATATACCAATTTTCGGTCTTGATTTAGTAAAAACTAAAAATGTTGTTTCTGCAGCTATTGTTGATTTATCTCCAGTAACTAAATCAAATATTTTAATTGATAAAATCTTAGATGATGTTAAAAAAGATGGTTTTACCATGAAGAGAGAAATACCAGAATGGGGAAACATCTTTTCTAAAAACGTTTTTTTTGCATCTCTTATGAATGAAAATGAACAAAATTATTTTTATAATTTAGTTGATCAATATCTAACAATATTGGTAGATTTAAATAAAGAATTAAAGCCTGATTTTAATCCTAAGTCTATTGATGAAAGAATTTATTATCAAAAAAATTACTGTAAACAACAAATGAAAAATGAAAAGACAAGTTTAGTTCTTTTAAAATATTTTGATAAACAATGGGTCGAAAGATATATAAAAGAAATATTATTTGATTTTTAATGTATCCAAAAGAAATAAAAAAATTACTTCCTATAACTTTTATGGTTATTCCATTTTTATTTGGAAATTTATCTTGTTCAAATAAGAATTTAAATCTAACGTCATCGGATGATAATTCTGAATTAATTCCAACTATTAGCGGAGTTGCAGCATTAGGTCAACTTGTTCCGATGGGCGAAGTTAGAAAACTTGCCTCACCTCTTAGTCAATTCGGAAGTTTTCCAAGAGTCCAAGAAATCCTTGTGAAAGAAGGAGATTATGTTAAAAAAGGTTCAATTCTCGCAATTTTCGAAAATCAAAAAAAATTAAAAGCAAACTTACTTAAAAAGAAAAAACTACTTGAAACTAATCAAAAAGAAATATCTTTAAAAAAAGATCAAATTAATAGATATAGATCAGCTACTGAAAAAAATGCTTATTCAATCGTCTTACTCACACAAAAAGAAGATGAATTATTGAAATTAGAGAAACAAAAAATTATTAATAGTGCTGATAAGAAATCTATTGAAATTGATTTATTTAATGCTGAACTTCGTAGTCCTATTGATGGTTATATCCTGTCAATTAATACAAGAGCTGGTGAAAGATCAAATTCTGAAGGAATTTTAGAAATAGGTGCAAGTCAAAATATGCAAGCTTTAATCGAAGTATATGAGTCTGATATTGATAGAGTTTTTCTTGATCAAAATGTTGAGCTTATTAGTGAAAATGGAGGTTTTGACGAAACATTAATTGGTAATGTCATCAGGATTAATCCACAAGTTAAACAAAGAAAAGTTTTATCTACAGATCCGACAGGTGATGCTGATGCCAGAATAATTAAAGTTCTTGTTGGTTTAGATGATAAATCAATTTCACGAGTTAAGAGTTTTGCCGGAATGAAGGTAATAGCAAAATTTATTCCAAAATGAATTTTTTTAAATTTAGAAAGATACCTTTAGCATGGCTACTACTGAGCAGACAACCACTAAGATTGCTAGTTGCAATTGCTGGGATAAGTTTTGCTGGAATTTTGATGTTTATGCAAATAGGATTTCGTGATGGTTTATTTGATACTAGTGTAACTATTCATAACCTTTTGGATGCTGATTTGGTGATCATAAGCCCAAGATCAAAAAGTTCAATCAGTATGAGCGGATTTCCTAAAAGGAGATTAATTCAAGCACTTGCACAAAATCAAGTACAGAGTGTTTCTCCTGTAAATTTAAATTATTTATTATGGAGAAATCCTGAAAATCTTAAAACTAGATCAATCTTAGCTTTAGGATTTAATCCTGATGATTCTATTTTGCTTGATAAAGAATTTTCGAAAAAAGCTAATTTACTAAAAAATCCAGGAAGAGTACTTTTTGACAGTTTGTCTAGGCCAGAATTTGGACCGGTTGAAGAATGGTTTAAATCTGGGAGGAAAGTTCAAACTGAGGTTGCAGGAAAAAGAGTATTGGTTGAAGGTCTGGTTGAATTAGGTCCTTCATTTGGTGCGGATGGTAATTTAATTACAAGTACAGAGACATACCTAAAACTTTTCCCAGCAAATCCTAAAGGGAGTATAGAGATAGGTTTAGTGAAGCTGGAAGCAAATTCTAATTCTCAAAAGGTATCTCAAATCCTAAATAAATCACTTCCAAATGATGTAAGGGTACTAACAAAAAATGAATTTATAGAATTTGAAAAGAATTATTGGAAAACAAGTACAGCAATCGGTTTTATATTTAGTCTTGGTGCATTTATGGGATTTATTGTTGGATGCGTAGTTGTTTATCAAATTCTTTATAGCGATGTTACTGACCATTTGCCAGAATATGCGACTTTATTGGCTATGGGTTATAGATTGAAATCTTTATTCTTTGTTGTTGCTAGGGAAGGCTTTTTGTTGGCTTTGTTTGGATATTTACCTGCCTATATTTCTGGACAAATACTTTATGCTGTAATAAGAAACTCCACAAAACTTCCAATCATAATGGATTCAAATAAGTCAATAACTATCTTCTTTTTGATACTTGTAATGTGTATGGGCTCAGCAGGTATAGCAATGAGAAAATTGGTTGATGCAGATCCTGCTGAGATTTTTTAGTTAATCATGAGTAAAAATGCAGTTATAACAAATAATCTTTGTCATTATTATGGCTCTGGTGAAAATAGGAAAAAAGTCTTAGATAGAGTAAATATAAATATAAAAGAGAGAGAATTAGTTCTTTTAAAAGGACCTTCTGGATGTGGGAAGACAACTCTCTTAACATTAATAGGAGCTTTAAGAACTTGCCAAGAAGGTAGTCTTAATGTTTTAGCTAGAGAATTAAATGGAGCAACAAGAAAAACAAGACAAAGACTAAGGAGGAATATTGGTATGATATTTCAAGGTCATAACTTATTGAGATGCTTAACAGCTGAACAAAATGTCCAAATGGGTGCAGATTTAATTAAAGATTTAACCTATTTACAAAGACGAGAAATTGCGAGAAAGTGGCTGTCAGAGGTTGGTTTAGAGGATCATCATAAAAAATTACCTAATGCTTTATCTGGAGGACAGAAACAAAGAGTTGCAATTGCAAGAGCTTTATCTGCAAATCCAAAATTATTACTAGCTGATGAACCAACATCCGCACTTGATAGTGTTACTGGTAGAGAAATCGTCAGTTTATTAAAAAGATTGTCAAAAGATCAGAATTGTTCTGTTTTAATGGTTACTCATGATCCTAGAATATCAGATATGGCAGATAGGATATTAAATATGGAAGACGGTAAAATTTTTTAGAGCCCATAGTGAGTTAAAATAAAAAAAAATTTTTATTTATGGCTAAAAGAAGAAATTTAAAAAAAGAGAAACAAGAGCGAAATCGAGCTTACGCAAGAAAGTTCAAGAAAAGAAAATTACGTGGGGATGTACGATCAGATGGTGCTAGCAATGTTACTGGAAGTTTAAACAATGGAGGTGCAGCAGATTAAATTGAAATAAGATCTATACTTATTTCATTTCTAAGAATCCCCATATTTCCAATTATTATGAATATAAGCGTTGTTATTCCAACTTATAATAGGAAATTAATATTGAAGAAATGTTTACTTGCTCTAGAAAATCAATTATTAAATAACAGGATTAATTCATATGAAATAATTGTCATTGATGATGGATCTACAGATGGAACAACAAAATGGATAAAAGAAAATATAGAAAAACTTCCTCATGTAGTACTTCATGAGCAATCTCATGGAGGTCCAGCTTTAGCGAGAAATCTTGGCGTTCTAAAATCCAAAAATGAAATTATTATTTTTATTGATAGTGATCTCGTAGTTGTTAATAATTTTTTAATAAATCATGTAGATAAATTATATAATTATTGGGAAAAATTCAATAAAAATTGCTTTACTTACGGATCAGTAATAAATACATCAAATTTTGAAAACCCAGAAAATGAAAATCATAAAATCACTGATATATCTTTTGCTTACTTTGCAACAGGAAATGTTGCAATATCAAGAGATTTACTTTTAAAAGTTGGCTTATTTGATAGCTCTTTTAGTTTATATGGTTGGGAAGATCTAGAACTTGGAGAAAGATTGAAGCAGTTTGGAACTAAAATAATAAAATGTCCTGAAGCAAAAGGTTTTCATTGGCATCCTCCATTTCAATGTGAACAAATTAATTCATTAGTAAGAAAAGAATCTGAGAGAGCTAAAATGGCGTTGATTTTTTTTAATAAACATCCAAACCTAAGAGTTCGTTTTATTATTCAATTAACCTTTCTACATAGATTCTTATGGAATTTCTTATGTTTGGGCGGAATAATTAACGTAAGAACAATTACTCCTATCTTAGAGTATTTGGTTAAAAGAAAAAAGAATTCTTTTGCTTTAGAACTATTAAAAATTCCCCTGAATTTAATCTACATAAAAGAACTTTATAAATCATTTAATAAATAAAGTTTCTTAAATTACATCTTTCTTGCTAAGATAAATAAATTATTCAAACCGCACATCTGGCAGTTTCGGGTTATTTTTAATACCCGTCAGATGGAGGCTAACCCGAAACCTTAAAAAAATGGCTGTTGTAACACTTTCTGAAATGATGGAAGCAGGTGCTCATTTTGGGCATCAAACCAGAAGATGGAATCCAAAGATGTCAAAATACATCTATTGCGCAAGAAATGGTGTTCATATTATAGATTTAGTTAAAACTGCTTTATGCATGAATAATGCATACAAATGGACCAGAAGTGCAGCTAAAAGTGGAAAAAGATTTCTTTTTGTTGGAACTAAGAAGCAAGCTTCGGAAGTTGTTGCTCAAGAGGCTACTAGGTGTGGTGCCGCTTATGTAAATCAACGCTGGCTTGGAGGAATGTTAACAAATTGGACAACGATGAAAGCTCGAATTGAAAGGTTAAAAGATCTTGAACGAATGGAATCCAGCGGAGCAATCGCTATGCGACCTAAAAAAGAGGCAGCAGTTTTAAGGAGAGAATTAGAGAGATTGCAGAAATATTTAGGTGGGTTAAAAAATATGAGAAGATTACCAGATGTTGTAGTATTAGTGGATCAAAGAAGAGAATCAAATGCAGTTCTGGAAGCGAGAAAACTGGATATTTCGCTTGTCTCAATGCTAGATACTAATTGTGATCCAGATTTATGCGAAGTCCCCATACCCTGCAATGATGATGCTGTTCGCTCAGTTCAATTAATTTTAGGAAGGCTTGCTGATGCCATTAACGAAGGTAGAAAAGGATCTAATGACCAAAGAAAAAATTAATAAATTCCCTTTAATTTAAACAACAAACAAACAAACTTTAAAAAAAATGTCAAACATCACAGCAAAATTGGTCAAGGATCTACGAGATAAAACAGGAGCAGGCATGATGGATTGCAAAAAAGCTCTTAATGAGACTAATGGTAACTTAGAAAAAGCAATTGAATGGCTTAGGAAAAAGGGTATAGCAAGTGCTGAAAAGAAATCTGGCAGAGTAGCAGCCGAAGGCGCTATAGGCAGTTACATTCATACTGGATCACGAGTAGGAGTCTTATTAGAATTAAATTGTGAAACTGACTTTGTTGCACGGGGAGAAATCTTTCAGTCACTCCTTAAAGATATTTCAATGCAAATAGCCGCTTGTCCAAATGTTGAGTATGTTTCTGTTGATGATGTTCCTCAAGATGTAGTTGAAAAAGAAAAACTTATTGAAATGGGCAGGGATGATTTGGCTAACAAACCGGAACAAATTAGAGAAAAAATTGTAGAAGGAAGAATTGCTAAAAGATTGAAAGAGTTAGTTTTATTAGATCAACCTTATATAAAAGATAGTGCTTTAACAGTTGAACAGCTGGTTAAGCAAACTGCAGGGAAAATTGGTGAAAATATTAAAGTAAGGCGTTTTACTAGATATACACTAGGCGAAGGAATAGAAGTTAAAGAGATGGGATTTGCAGAAGAAGTAGAGTCAATGAAATCAATTTAATATATTGGATAGAGACTTATTAAAAAAAAATTATAAAAAGATAAATGATCAACTATTTCATATTGGTTGTAGAAAGTCGAAAATAAAAAAAGAAATTTATAGTCTTTATGATTTATATCTGACAATTATTAGATTAAAATTGGAAAATTACATAGGAGAAGCCATTAAAGCTCTTTTAGTTGAATCTGGTAATGGAATTAGAGTAAAAGATCAAAAAACTATACTATTTATAAAAAATGATTTAAAAAAAATAGTAAACTATATTTTGCCATTCTTAACTATTGAACAATTATCGATAAAAAAAGATTATAAAATTGCTAATCGGATAAAGAATAATAGAGAATTTAAAAGTAATTATAATTTAAAAGAAGAAGTTCATAAAATAAACAATTTTGAAGCCATTCAGATAAATAACTCACAACACTATTGTAATTTTTATTATGAAAATTTAATTAATGATAACAAGAATTTTAATATGGATAATTATGTGCAAGATAATAAATATATTGATAATCATACACATGATGAAAATTTAGGGTGTATAAACTCTAAAATTTTAATAAGTGATTTTGATGAAGATAATTTATCATTAAATACTTATCAAAATAAAAGTAGTAAATATTTTGTTCCTATTGAATTAAAAGATATAATTTTATGGATGGATACTCTAGAATCCTCTTTGAATGTATATCTTCAAGATCTTTCGATTGAAATTAATAATCAACTTTTTAATAAAAATATTTTTAAAAGATTTATAAATAATGATTTACTACTTTATGTTTTTGATAATCACTTATTGTTTAGTAATCCATCACCCTTCGTATTGAAGTTTGATCCATCTGTAACTCAATATATTAATTTTGATGATAACTTTAGTGAAAATAAATTACTAAAAACTAATTTAATTAGTATAAATAATGCTGAGCTGGAATTCATTAATATCAACTTAAGTATGTTAAAAAATAAATTATTGGAATTAAAATCTAATATTTATTTATTAATTAAAAAAGAAGATTATTGGTGCAATAAGCTTAAACTAAATTCTAATATCAAATCTTCTATAAATAAACTCTAACTTAATTATTTTTAAATTGAATCAAGGAAATATTCATTCAGAAAATATTAAAAATTGGGTTAGACCATTGCAACGTTCATTAACACTAGAGACAGAGTTTGGATTTAGAAATATTTTAGGCAAGGAAAAATACTTCAATGAATTTCTAAATGAAAGTTTTAGTAAAATAAATCATTTAGGATTAAATAATGAATTTAATCTTTCATTAAAGGCCTTTTCTGAAAAATATAATTTATATAATAAACTTGATATTAATGAACGAAAAAGATTAGTAATAGACACTAGAAAATTTCTTTTAAAGTTAAGCAAATCATTAGATTTTAATAAAGATAATAGTCTTCTGGCTTCCAATTATGATCTACAAAATAATAAACTTTCTCTTAAATCAGATGTCTCCGAAATTATTGGTATTGGAAAAGTAAATAAAGAAATTCTAAATAAATTAGGAATCTTTGACATAAAAGATTTAATTAATTATTTCCCCAGAACTTATTTAGACTATTCAAATAAAGAAAAAATAATAAATTTAAAACCTGATAATTTATACACTTGTACTGCATATATTAAAAGATTTTATATGTATAAGAGTAAAAAGAATAACAAGTTATCTGTCATGAATTTAGTAGTTTATGATAATACTTCTTCAATTAAAATTACTAAATTTTTTTTAGGCAAAAGATTTAGATCATTTTCTTTTTTTTCTAGTCTAAAAGAAAAGTATAAACTCGGAATAAAAATTGCTATCTCAGGTAAGGTGAAATTGACAGAATATGGACGATCATTTGTTGATCCTCAGATTGAAATATTAAATAATGACGAGAATATCAATTTTAAAGGAAAAATTCTACCAATATATTCCTTAACAGATTCTCTCACTAATATTAGCTTCATTAAGATTCTCAAAAAGGTACTTTATTGCACAAAAAATTTCCCTGATATCTTAAATAATAAACAACTTAAATATTTGTCTTTATTATCTCTTAGCGAATCTTTAGTTAATATTCATTTGCCTGTTAGCCAAGAGTATCTACAACTTTCAAAGAAACGTTTAGTTTTTGATGAATTATTGTTATTACAATTAAACTTTCTCTTAAAAAGGCGAGATAGAAATAAAAAGATTGTTAAATCAAATAATTCTTCCATAAAATTACTCTTGGATTCTTTTTTGGAAAAATTACCTTTTAAACTCACAGATTCTCAAAATAAAGTTCTTGAAGAAATTAAATTAGATCTAAATGGTATTAATCCAATGTCTCGTCTACTTCAAGGAGATGTTGGTAGTGGAAAAACTATTATTGCTATATCCTCTTTATTAATCATGATAGAAAAAGGTTATCAATGCGCATTTATGGTCCCAACAGAAGTGTTAGCAGAACAGCACTATAAAAGTCTTATAAAGTTAACTAATTCACTTTTTATTTCTGTTGAATTATTAACAGGAAATACCTCAGAAAAGAAAAGAAAGCAAATTGGAAGAGATTTAGAAAATGGTCAAATTAATGTTTTGGTTGGGACTCATGCATTATTTGAAGAAAAAGTTATCTTTAATGCTCTTGGTCTAGTAATTATTGATGAACAACATAGGTTTGGTGTTAGTCAAAGAAATAGATTACTAAAAAAAGGTGAAAATGCACATTTACTTTCCATGACTGCCACTCCTATTCCTAGGACATTAGCACTATCAATATATGGTGATTTGGATGTTAGTCAAATCACTGAATTACCACCAGGTCGATTACCTGTTGCTACAAAAATTGTAAGTGAAAATAATTTATCTGAACTATTTAAGATTGTCGAAAAAGAAATTGAGAGTGGAAAGCAAGCCTATGTGATACTCCCGCTTATAGAAGAATCTGAAAAATTAAATTTAAACTCTGCAATTAATATTTACGAAAAACTTTCTGAGGATGTTTTTAAACAATTTAATGTTGGACTTCTTCATGGAAAATTAAACCCAAATGATAAAAATAAAGTTTTAAGTCTCTTCTCCGAAAATAAAATAAATATTTTAGTTTCTACTACTGTTATTGAAGTTGGTATTGATGTTCCAAATGCTTCAATAATGGTAATTTATAATTCTGAGAGATTTGGTTTATCGCAACTTCATCAATTAAGGGGAAGAGTCGGTAGAGACTCCTATCAATCGTTTTGTTATTTAATTACGAGTGAAAATAATGCACAGACAAATAAAAGACTAAGAGTATTGCAAGAGTCTAATGATGGTTTCTATGTCGCAGAAAAAGATTTAGAGCTTAGAGGTCCAGGACAAATACTGGGTTATAAACAGTCAGGACTACCTGATTTTGTTCTAGAAAATCTTCCTCAGAATAAAGTATTAATTGATAAAGCAAGAAATGAAGCTATTAGTATTTTAAAAGTTGACCCTACCTTAGAAAATAATCAATATTTAAAGAAGTTAATTTTTGGTAAATCGGACAATAAATTTATTCATGAATTTTTAAATTAATGTAATTGTTGATATAAATTTTATTTATGTAAATATAAATTTAAATGTATCTTACATATTGAAATCCTGGTATCAAATTCCTATCGTTGATAACAATGAAAAACTAATTTCAATCCCTAGTGAAATTCACTTTATAGACCCTCATCCATATTTATCCTTAGGAGCACCTTATAAAAGTAGAAGAATGATTTGGTCTCTTCGCGAAGGAGTTGTTTCCCGTTTAGTAAGAGCTAATAATTATTTGCAAACCATTCATAAAAATTATTCACTAATTCTCTATGACAGTTGGCGTCCAATAGAAGTTCAATCATATATGTTTTTTTTAGCTTATGAAAGTGAATGTAATAGAAAAGGGTTGGAATTTAAATCTAATGACATGAATTTGTATCCTGAAATTATTAAAGAAGTTGAGAAGTTTTGGGCTTATCCAAGTTTTGATGATAAGTGTCCGCCTCCTCATTCAACAGGAGGAGCAATAGATTTAACAATAGCCGATAATAATGGTAAGTTAATTGATATGGGTTGCGAAATAGATAATATGGATTCAAGTGCTTCCCCAGAATTTTATAAATCTCGTAATTCTAAAGAATCAAAAATATTTGATGAAAGAAGAAATTTGCTAAAGAAAGTAATGTTAAAATTTGAATTTGTACAGCATCCCAATGAATGGTGGCATTTTAGCTATGGTGATCAATTATGGGCTTGGACTAATCAAAACAAAAAAGCAATATATGGAAAGGCTGTCATAAATTAGTTACTTAATAAGTCCAAAATAAAAGAATCTTCATTTTTATCTACAAAATCTCCAAAATCTAAATCTAAATAATATTTCCTCCATTCAAGAAGTAATGGGGTTAGTGTACTTTCCATGTCTTCTAATGGCATTCTTTGTAAATAAGGTTTTGCTAATCTTTGAAGATTTTTACTACCACCTAACCATAGTTGATACTTGTTTAAACCACTCCCAACAAGTGCAAGTTCAGCCATATATGGTCTTGAGCACCCATTGGGACATCCCGTAATCCTAAATAGAATTGTTTTTTCAATATTCAAACTTTTAAGTAGATTATCAATTCTTTCTAAAATATCGGGTAATATTCTTTCAGCTTCTGTCATTGCTAACCCACAAAGAGGAAGTGCAGGACAAGCCAATGCATGCCTTTGAATTTCATTTATATCATCAAGATTTTCATAACCTATATCCTTTAATGCTAACTCTATTTCATTTTTATATTTGTTTGAAATATTGCAGATTAAAATATCTTGATTTGGAGTAAGTCTTAAATCTAAGTTATATTTCTCAACTAATTTTCTGATAGTTAATTTTTTTTCTCCTGTAAGCCTTCCTGATAGTAATGGCAATCCTACAAACCATTTTTTATTATTTTGTTTTTGCCATCCCAAATAGTCAATTAATTTATTAACTGGTTCTTCCCTTAATGGTTTAATTGGCTTTCTATAGTACTTAGTAACAAGAATGTCTTTAAACCAAGTTATTCCCTTGTCCTGAAGAAGATATTTCATCCTAGCATTTTTTCTTGATTTCCTATCGCCATAATCTCTTTGTATCGCGACAATACTTTGAATAAGTTCAAAAATATCTTTTTCTTCTACATATCCCAAAGGATCTGCAATCCTGGCAAACGTTTCTTCATTATTATGGGTTCTTCCCATTCCTCCTCCAATATAAAAATTACAACCTTCTAAATGTCCATATTTATTTGTAAAAGCAACAATACCAATATCATTTGTTAAGAGATCAACCGAGTTATCTCCAGGAACGGTCACTGCACATTTAAATTTTCTTGGTAAATAGGTTGCACCGTATAAAGGTTCATTCTTTACGCCACTAAATACATTCTCATTGAATTGGAGTTTCCTATTTGATTCAATTTCCTCGTCAGGCTTAATCCTATAAGCAAGATCTCCATCCGCCCAAAGTTCTAAGAAGGTACCTTGTGCTGCTACTGGAGTTAAAAGATCTGCAACTTTGATAGCTAAATCTCTTGCAACTTTATATTCTGGAGTTTCAAATGGAGCTGCAGGTGCCATTACATTCCTATTTATATCTCCACAAGCAGCTAAAGTTGAACCCATACTATCAACAATAGTTTTAATAACTTTCTTAAGGTTTTCTTTTCTAATACCATGCATCTGAAAAGCTTGTCTTGTTGTAGCTCTAAGAGTCCCATTACCAAGTTGATTAGATAAATCATCTAAGCAGCAATATAGTTTACCTGGTATTTCTCCTCCTGGACTCCTTAATCTCAACATCATTTGCCAATCTTTTATTCCAGGCTTTCTATTCTCTCTATCATCTTGTTGATAACTTCCATGAAATTTTAAAAGCTGAACGGCATCATTTGTAAAATGGTCGCTATCGTTTTTTAATTCACTAGCTAATGGCTCTTTCAGAAATTGACTTCCTTTTTTGAATTCTTCGAATTTTGAAACTTCTAATCCATTAGCCAGGCATACAGTCTCTTTTTTGACTTCTTTTTTCTTCTTTTTTACTTTTTCGACCTTAACCACTTGATGACTAAAAAGTATCTCTTTTTATACATTAGCTAAAAGCTTATTTAACTGGTAGTAAATTATAGTTGTAATAGTTAAATTTTTTTTTGTCTAAATATTTACTTGAGATTGGAACAGAAGAATTGCCCGCTAAATTTGCTGATTCCGTCTTAGATCAATTTAAATCACTCCTTGAGTTTGAACTTGATAAAAATTTTATTAAGAAAAATAAAATTTTTTGTTCTTCGACACCTAGAAGGATTTCTCTCTTAATTTCAGGATTAAATGATTTAGGTAAAGATAAAATAGAGCTTCGTAAAGGACCTAAGGCCAATGCTGCCTTTTTGAACGGCATTCCCACTAAAGCAGCAATAGGGTTTGCAAAAAGTTTAGATATAGACGTAAAGGATCTATTTATAAAAAAGATAAAAAATGTAGATTTTGTCTTTGGAGAAAAAATTGAGAAAGGTAAATCTACAAAATATTTATTATCTTTAATTATTCCAAAAGTGATAAAGGCTTTACAAGGATCAAGATTCATGAAATGGAGTTATGGGAATTTTAAATTTTCAAGACCTATAAGATGGATTGTTTCCTTATACAACGAGGAAATATTAGACTTTATTCTTGATGATATAGAACCACAAATAATTATTGATAATTTTTCAAGAGGTCATAGGTTGATTAGTAATAAAGTATTGATAAATCATCCTGATAATTATCTAGACTCTTTAGAGTCTTCCGGAGTGTTAGCTGATCGTACTAAAAGGAAAAAAATAATTAATGATTTAATAAATAATTCAGCTGATGACTTAAAACTTTATCCCGATTTATCAGATCAATTATTAAATGAGATTACTGACTTGGTAGAGTCTCCAGATTTATTAGTAGGTAATTTTGATGCTAAATATCTATCTTTACCAACCGAAGTTCTATGCACAGTAATGAAAAATCATCAAAGATATATACCTTTATTTAAAATAAACCAGAAGTTCAACATCTTAGATTTAGAGTCTAAAGAAACATTAAGCACGAAATTCTTCTTAATATCTAATGGCCTGAAGGAAGCTAATAAATCAATTAAAAAAGGAAATGAAAATGTTCTCAAGGCAAGATTTGCTGATGCTAAATTTTTTATTGAAACTGACATAAATCTTTCCTGTATTAAAAGGAACAAAAAGATTTCTTCAATAAGTTATTTAAAAGGTTTAGGAAATGTTGCTGATAAAGTAGAAAGAATAATTTTCATAGCTAATGAAATTTTTAATGAAGTTAAAGATTCATCTATAAATGTTAAAGAGTTATTACAAGCTGCGGAATTTTCAAAACATGATTTATGTAGTGAAATTGTTAAAGAATTCCCAGAGTTGCAAGGTACGATGGGAGGTAAATATTTAATGAATGAAGGTTTCAGCAAAAATATTTCTTTAGCCGTCTCCGAGCATTATTTCCCAAGATTCTATAAAGATAATTTACCATCTACCAAATATGGATCTATTATTTCTATTTCTGATAAATTAGAAACTATCATAAGTATATTTGTGATTGGAAGAAGACCAAGTGGTTCTTCTGATCCTTATGCATTAAGAAGAAATTTAAATGGAATTATTCAAATTATTTGGCAAAATAATTTTGATTTAAAATTTGATAAACTTATCGCAAAGCTATTAAATCATTGGTGCTCAAAATTTAATAAATTAAATTTTAATTATCAAAAAATACTAGATGACTTAATTGAATTTTCTACACAAAGAATCATTAGTCATTTGGAAGAATCTTCATATGATAGAAAAATTATAAGCTCTACTTGTGAATCGGAAAATATAAGACATTTAAATATTTTAGACATGGCTGATTTAAAAAAAAGAATAGAAACAATACAAAAATTCAAATCAGGAAAGAATTCTTCAAATTTAATAAATATCATTTCAAGATATACAAAGCTTGCCAATAAAGGGAATCTGGAAAAATATATATATGCTTGTAGGGATACAATAAACGTTGAACTTTTTGAAAAAAAATCTGAAATAGATGTTTTTAAATTACTTCAGCTTATTGAAAATTTAGTAAATACTAAAAATTGGGAATACATTCAATTAATAAATTTATTTGAGGAAAATATTCAAGTACTGATTGAAATTTTCGATAATAATAATGGAGTAATGGTTATGACTGAAGATTTGAATCTTAGGAATAATAGATTAAATCTATTGGCACTTGTTAGAAATTACTCTTTGTTAATTGCCGATTTTACACTTTTGAATTCTTAACTTTAATACCACCTTTAATTGAGAAGTTTTTTAACATTTTATCAACTTCTTCTTCTTCCCTTACAGCACTTTTTACTGGTTTGTATTTTAACGGAGCTAGTGCCTTACCTCTTAAAATCGATCCTAATGTTAGGAAGGTTATTTTTAATTGCTGTAAAGGTTTCATAGCAACAACTTTCTTATATAGATAGCTATCAAAAGTTAATCTTTGAACATCCATGTCATCGCACATCTCAACAAAAGCTTCTCTTGCAGAATCATTTCTATAAAAAATATTCTGCAAAATTTCAAGAACCTTATATGTTGTTCCATATTTTTTATCCCATTTTTTTAAGTAATTTTTTAAATCCTTCTCTGAGGGAATAGTTTGGCCATTATTGGATGCCTCAACTATTTCTTCAGCACACATCCTTCCACTTTTTGCAGCAAAATAGATTCCCTCTCCGGAACTCTTTGTTACATATCCTGCAGCATCTCCAACTAAGGCCATCCTACCAACAACTCTTCGAGGCCTTGGATGCTCGGGGATAGGATGTGCTTCTACTTTAATTACTTCTCCATTAGCTAGTCTTTTCTGTGCTCTATTTCTTACACCCTCTTGGAGACTTTTTATTAATGACTGATTCTTTTGCATTGTTCCTGTACCAACAGCAACATGATCATATTTAGGAAAAACCCATCCATAAAAATCGGGAGAAACATCTTTCCCTACATACATTTCTGCTAAATTTTCATAATAACTCATTTCTTCTTTTGGAAGCTTTATTCTTTCCTGAAATGCTACAGCGACATTATAGTCTCCTGCATCCATGGCTTTGGCAACTCTACTATTTGCTCCATCAGCTCCTACTAGAAGATCAACTGTAAGTTTTTTTATTTCAACTTTGTTATTCTCTTCAGAGAAATCAGAGTATGTAAGAGTGTATGGTCCTTGATGATCATTCCCAGTATCGATATTTGTAACAAGACCATTGATTAAAGTTGCTCCTAAATCCGCTGCTCTATTTCTCATGAAAGCATCCATTACTTCTCTTCTGCACATACCAATATACTCATTATCACTTTTCCCATAAACATTATCTAAGCTAATGTCAACTTCTCTATTAGAGGGAGATATCATCCTCATGTTTCTAACTTTTCTATCAATTATTGATTCTGGCAGATCAAATTCTGAAACCATGCATAGAGGTATAGCACCACCACATGGTTTTGCGTTATCCAACTTTCTTTCAAAAAGCCAAGTTTTAATTCCAGATTTAGCAAGTGTTTCGGCAGTACAGGAACCACTAGGACCACCGCCAATAACAGCGACTCTTAACATAAGCAAATTAATTCATTATTAAAACTACATCTATTTTGCAAATAAAAGGACTTTTTTTAAAAAAATAGATAATATCGAAACATGATTTTTTCTTTTTTTTATATTGGAAAACAAAAAAAGCTTTAAAAATGAAGATGATATTGAATTGGCAATAAGAATATTTCCTGAAAGTAAATTAATAAAAAATATAAAAATTGTTCATCTGATTTTATCTTTTATTATATTTTCTTCATTATTTATATTTTTCAAAAACACGAATTACATTAAATTCTCAAATACTACTAAATCAAGTAAAACTGAAAAAGATTTAAGAGTTCTTGGTCATTTTCCTTATAAAGAGGCTACATATGAAAATTTAATTGAGATTCAACCAAATATACTTGTCCATAAGGGAATGTATAAATCACTAAAAGAAATGAAAGATGATGCCGAGAAAGATGGTATTTACTTGGTTTTTTTAAGTGGATATAGGTCAATCAAATTACAAAAACAAATATTTTATTCTTTAAAATCAATTCGAAACCAAATTGCTTCTGAAAGAGCAAGGGTTTCAGCTCCACCAGGTTATTCCGAGCATAGTACTGGGTTTGCTATTGATATTGGAGATGCTTATGAAAGAGAAGCTGATTTTGAAGAGAGTTTTGAAAACACAAGTGCTTTTCAATGGTTGAAAAATAATGCGGCAAAATATCATTTCAGATTATCCTTTGGTAAGGATCAGACTAATGTAGATTATGAGCCTTGGCACTGGAGATACGAGGGGTCAATTGAAGCTCTTAAAATATTCGAATCTTCAAATAGAAAAACTTTTTAAATTTAAGAAAACTTTACTAAGTTTTCATTGATTTTGACTGATTTTAAGCTTAATTAATAATAAATATCCCCTTATCACCTTTCTTTAGGTTAATGTAATAGTTGGTTCAAAAAGTTCTAATAAATATTATGCCCTCTGCTCAAAAAGAAATAAGGAATGTCGCGATAATTGCACATGTTGATCATGGCAAAACAACTTTAGTTGATTCTTTATTGTCTCAATCAGGTGTATTTAGAGATAATGAAGTTGTTCCCACTTGCGTCATGGATTCTAACGATTTAGAAAGAGAACGAGGTATAACCATTCTCTCTAAAAACACATCAGTTAAATATAAAAATACAAGAATAAATATTATTGATACCCCTGGTCATGCAGATTTTGGAGGAGAAGTTGAGAGAGTGTTAGGGATGGTTGATGGATGTCTCTTAATTGTTGATGCCAATGAAGGTCCAATGCCTCAAACTAGATTTGTTCTTAAAAAAGCACTTGAAAAAGGACTTAGGCCAATAGTCTTTGTTAATAAGATCGATAGACCAAGAGTCATTCCTGAAATCGCTGTTGATAAAGTTCTTGATTTGTTTTTAGAGTTGGGTGCAGATGATGATCAATGCGATTTTCCTTACCTTTTTGGGAGTGGACTTAGTGGGTTTGCAAAAGAAGAGATGGAAACTGAAAGTGAAAATATGATGCCATTATTTGAAGCTATCTTGAGGCATGTTCCTCCACCTGTAGGAGATGAAAGAAAACCTTTGCAACTTCAAATTACAACCTTAGATTATTCTGATTTTTTAGGAAGAATTGTAATTGGAAAAATACATAATGGAAAAATTAATACTGGTCAACAAGCAAACTTAATAAAAGAGGACGGTAAAACAATTAAAGGAAAGGTTAGCAAATTACTAGGTTTTGAAGGACTTGAAAGAATTGAAATTAATGAAGCTAAAGCTGGAGATATTATTGCTTTATCAGGTTTTAATGATGTAAATATAGGTGAAACTATTGCTTGTCCAGAGTCTCCTAAGCCTCTACCTCTCATTAAAGTTGATGAGCCTACCCTACAGATGACATTTGTTGTTAATGACTCACCTTTCGCAGGAAAGGAAGGAAAATTTGTTACCAGTAGACAACTTAAAAATAGATTGCAGAGGGAGTTACTAACCAATGTAGCCTTAAGATGCGAAGAGACAGAATCACCAGATAGGTTTTCAGTATCTGGTAGGGGCGAACTTCATCTTGGTATTTTAATTGAAACGATGCGCAGAGAGGGCTTTGAATTTCAAATTTCTCAACCTCAAGTTATTTTTAGGGAAATAGATGGTATTGAGTGTGAGCCAATCGAGACCTTAGTCTTAGATGTTCCAGAACATGCAGTTGGTTCATGTATAGAAAAATTAGGATCTAGAAAAGCAGAGATGCAAAATATGCAAACTAGCAATGACGGAAGAACTCAGTTGGAATTTCTTGTTCCTGCTAGAGGTCTAATTGGCTTTCGTGGTGAATTTGTAAGATTAACTAGAGGAGAAGGGATAATGAGTCATTCATTTTATGAATATAAACCTAAATCTGGCGAATTTGAGACCAGAAGAAATGGAGTATTAATAGCTTTTGAAGAAGGGGTTGCAACATTTTATGCTTTAAAAAATAAAGTTTCAGAAGATCTAGAAATTGATTTAATATTATTTTGTAGTAGTTTGGAATCTTTATTGAATAAATTGCATACAAAATCATCATTAAATCAAAGTGATGTGCCCTTCCTAAAGAAAATAAAAAGATAATGAAATTAGAAATTAAAAATGTAAGTTTAAGTATAAATAGAAAACTAATAGTAAATAATGTCTCAATTCATGTTTCTCCAGGTGAAATTGTTGGATTACTTGGTCCCAATGGAGCGGGAAAAACATCAACTTTTAATCTTATCGTCGGTAATTTAAGACCAAATAAAGGGGAAATTCTTCTTAATAATAAAAGGATTAATAATCTTTCTCTTCCTCAAAGATCTAAATTAGGCTTAGGTTATTTATCTCAAGAACCAAGTATTTTTAGAGATCTCAAGGTAAAAGATAATATTGACTTGGCTCTAGAGAATTCTGGGTTAAGTAAATCCATAATTAGATCTAGAAGAGAAAAGATCGTGAATGAATTTAACCTAAATAAATTTATAGATAATTATGGTTATCAATTGTCGGGAGGAGAGAGAAGGAGATGTGAAATTGCTAGAGCATTATCCGTAGGCCAAAATGGTCCTAAATATTTACTTTTAGATGAACCATTTGCTGGGATAGATCCTTTAGCAGTAAATGATTTAAAGAAACTAATTTTTAAGTTAAGTAAAAATGGTGTTGGGATTTTGATAACTGACCATAATGTAAGAGAGACTTTAT
>CACNWD010000009.1 GCA_902624085.1 uncultured Prochlorococcus sp. | reverse complement strand
AAGCAGAAGTCCTTTTGCCACCTACCAGATCAATCACCGCTGCAAAAAGACGTCTAGAAACGATGCCTTGCGGAGGAGGTTCTCCTTTGGCTCATGGTTTAACACAAGCAGCTAGGGTTGCAAAAAATGCAATAGCAACTGGTGATATTGGTCAAGCCATAGTTGTAGGAATAACAGATGGTAGAGGTAATGTTCCATTAGGAGTTTCCTTGGGTCAATCTGAAGAGGAAGACAGCGAAGCTGTAAATCTAAAAGAAGAGGTGCTAAGTGTTGCATCAAATTATCCAATCTTAGGAATTAAACTCTTGATAATTGACACTGAACGCAAATTTATTGCAAGTGGATTTGGTAAAGAATTAGCTGATGCGGCTCAAGGTAAATATGTTCAGTTACCAAAAGCTACTGATCAAGCTATTGCTGCGATGGCCTTAAATGCAATTAATGAGGTTTAAATTTAACTAGGGATATATTTCATTAAGAAATTTAGAAAGTCCTATTGCTAAATCTCTTAAAGCACCTGTAAATTCCTGATCTTTCATTAATAATTCAAAGTCATCAGCCATAAGATCTACCTTTTGAAAAATTGAGCTAGAGGCTTCTAATGTTAATTTAATGTCTTCAAGAGTTTCTGCATCATTCATAGTCGCTAATATTGTATTAAGATGACCTGCTGCTATCGTAAGGTCATTTAATAAAGGTTTGACTCTATTAATTTCTTGTTTTGATAAGTAAATTAATTCATCAAGATTCTCTTGAGTTTTATCAAATTGTTCAATTGATTTAATAATATTTTCAACTAAATTTTCCTGATTAGAGTCTTTCAAAAGTTGATTTATCTTATTAGTAATATTAGATAAACTGGATAATTTCTTACCTTTAATTGTATCTCCTTCACAAACTATTAAATTTCTATTACATAGTTTTGAAGTAGCTTTTTCTGTGTTTTTTGGTAAATTTGCTTCACTTGTTTCTATAGCGACTTGTACATCTCCTCCTAAAAATGAGTTTGTTACCACTTTTGCAAAAGCTGGTTTGGCAAGAATAATTTCAGGATTATTAATAACTATTTTCGCTTTAATAGATTCATTTGTAAAAATCAAATCCTCAATAGAGCCAACAATTATGCCTCTATATGTAACTGGAGATTTTTTTGATAATCCACTTGCATTATTGAAATTTGCAAAAAGGAACCAATCTTTTGAAGATAATTTAATTCCTCTCAACCAAAAGGAAAAAGATGTAAAAATAATTAGTCCCCCTGCTAAAGAAAAACCAACGATTGAATCTCTGAGACTTCTACGCATAATAATTAAATTTCTTTTGGTTGCATCGGACCTTCGAGTTTGCCTTTCCTAAATTGATAAACGTAAGGGTCGTTACTATTTTTGAAATCATGAACTGAACCTTCCCAGCGAAATTTCCCCCCATATAGCATTAGTACTTTTGTAGATGTTCTCTCTATAGTACTAAGAACATGACTTACAACAATAGATGAACCTTTGACTTTATCGTTTGTTTTATTTATTAAATCTTCAATACGAGATGATGCTATTGGATCAAGACCAGCGGTAGGTTCATCAAACAAAAGTAAAGGTTCATTCTCTTTCTTTTCTTTAGACTCACTTATTAACGCCCTTGCGAAACTAACTCTTTTTTGCATACCACCACTTAGTTCATTAGGAAGTTTCTGCGCCACATTAAATAAACCTACTTCTTCAAGACATTCATTTACAAGATCTTTTATGTACTTTTTAGGTAATTTTTTATTTCTGTTCAAAATAAAACCTACATTTTCTTCGATAGTCAATGACCCAAGCAAAGCTGGATTTTGAAAAACCAACCTTACATCAGGAGGATTATTTTGATCTAATCTTAAATAACTTTGTTCTTCACCAAATATTCTCAAATTACCATTTGTCGGTAAAATTAGTCCAGCTAAAATTTTCAATATTGTTGATTTACCAGTACCAGATGGCCCTACAATTGCCAATTTCTCCCCAGAATTTACTATTAAATTAATTTTTCTAAGAACATTGAGGTTACCCCAGACCATAGAAAGATCTTTAGCTTCAATTGCTGGGACTGTTTTGTTCAAAATAATGCATATTATAAAATTAAATTAACATATTTTTTAATTGACATTATTAAAGGATATGGAAAATATCATTTTATTTGATTTATAGTTTCAATATAAATTAATGTATAAATAAAGTCTGAGGAGTGATGAAAATAAAGGGTACAAGAAAAAGGAAAAAAGTCAGAAGGACTGTTTCGGTAATAAATAAATCAAATTTAGTAATATTGAATCGGTTTTTACGAATTCTTAGTTGGTTATTACCTGGCCTGGTTATAAAAAGATGGATGATTACCTCTGGTATAGGCGTAATAACATCTTTGCTTGGCATCGCAATATGGACAAATCTCAGGCCTCTTTATTGGCTTATTGAGATATTTTTTGGGGTAATGAATAGTATAACAAGTATATTACCTGTCTCCTTACTTGGTCCTATAGTTTTTTTAATAGGAATTTTATTAATAGGAGTAGGTCAAAATAGAAGTATAAATTCTATACAAAAGGCGTTAGTACCTCAAAAGGATACATTTCTAGTTGATGCACTTCGTGTCAAAAGTAAATTGAGTAAAGGTCCAAATATAGTCGCTATCGGGGGTGGTACTGGCTTGTCTACACTTTTAAAAGGATTAAAAAATTACAGTAGTAATATCTCAGCAATTGTAACGGTAACTGATGATGGAGGTAGTAGTGGGGTTCTCAGAAAGCAATTAGGTGTCCAACCTCCAGGTGACATAAGAAATTGTTTAGCTGCTTTATCTAATGAAGAACCAATGCTTACTAGATTATTTCAATATAGATTTTCTCGCGGCGATGGTTTAGAGGGCCATACTTTCGGTAACCTTTTTTTATCTGCACTAACTACAATTACTGGTAGTTTAGAGAAAGCAGTTCAAGCCTCTAGCAAAGTTTTATCGGTACAAGGGCAGGTTATTCCAGCTACGGGAATAGATGTTATGTTGTGGGCAGAAATAGATGGTGGTGAAAAAATATTTGGAGAAAGCCTAATAGGTAAATCTACAAAACCAATAACTAGGATTGGATGTATTCCAGAAAATCCACCAGCGTTACCTGTTGCGATTGAAGCAATTAGAGATGCAGATTTAATTGTTCTAGGTCCTGGTAGTCTTTTTACTTCTTTATTACCAAATTTTCTTGTGCCAGAAATTGTTGAAGCTTTATTAAAAAATAATTCACCTAAAATTTATATAAGTAATCTGATGACTCAACCTGGAGAAACTGATGGACTTGATGTATTCCAACATATCAAATCGATAGAAAGACAACTATTAAATTTTGGAGTAAACACAAGAATTTTTAACTCAATTTTATCCCAAGGGGAGTTTGAAAGATCTTCTTTAATTGATTATTATCGCTCAAGAGGAGCAGAACCTGTTATTTGTAATAAAGGGAGATTAATATCAGATGGTTATTATGTTTTACAAGCACCATTATATTCTAAAAAAATTACTCCAACTCTAAGGCATGATTCTCGAAGGTTAGCTAGGGCAGTTATATTGATGTATAGAAAATTAAAGAAATCATCTTAATAAGCATCTTGCAACTCATAAAAGTCAGGCTGTATATAATCTTTTCTCAAAGGCCAACCTCTCCAATCTTCTGGCATCAATAATCTTTTAGGGCAAGGATGATCTACATAGTTAATTCCAAACATGTCATAAGTTTCTCGTTCCTGCCAATCGCTACCTTTAAAAATAGAGTATAAACTTGGAATCGATAAATCGGAATCTCTCTTTAAAAATACTTTTACTCTTATTTCCTTAATTTTAAATTTTTCACTAATGTCATCTAATGATATTAAATGATAAAAACTTACGAGACGCTTACCTGGTCCTTCATCATATCCTCCCTGACATTGAAGATAATTAAACCCATATGATTTTAATTGCGCGATAACTTTGTAAAGATCTTGAGGCTCAACAGAAATTAATTCTATTCCTATATGGTCTTCGCCTAGTGATTCATTATTGAAATTTTCAGATGAAAGTTTTTTACTAACTTCTCCTCTTTTATCAAGTAATTCATCTTTTGAGCTGTCTTTTTCTTTTTCTTTTTCCATTTAAGTCTCTCGTTGATTAAAAGCAGTTTCTTTACTATCTTCTTTAATAGAATCTATTACTTCTTTATTCTTAGATGTATCAAGGGACTTTTCAGTCTGTTTTTTAAGATATTCCCCAGTATTCTCAGAAAATACAAGATTCATATTATGTTCAATTGTAAAGTATCTATGAGTCTGTTCAGATCTATTCCTTTCAAAAACACTTTCATTACTAACTTTCTTTCTAAGCTTTATAACAGCGTCGAATATTGCTTCAGGCCTTGGAGGACATCCAGGAAGGTACAAATCAACAGGTATTAATTTATCAACCCCTCTTACTGCAGTAGTTGAGTCAGAACTAAACATTCCTCCAGTTATTGTGCAGGCACCCATTGCAATAACATATTTGGGTTCGGGCATTTGTTCATATAGTCTGACAAGTGCAGGAGCCATTTTCATTGTGACTGTACCAGCAACAATTAATAAATCCGCTTGTCTTGGTGAACTACGAGGTACAAGCCCAAATCTATCGAAATCAAATCTTGAACCAATAAGGGCTGCAAATTCAATAAAACAGCATGCCGTGCCATATAACAATGGCCAAAGGCTACTTAATCTTGCCCAATTATGTAAGTCGTCTAAGCTTGTAAGAATTATATTTTCACTTAAATCAGTTGTTACTTGAGGCGCTCCAAGAGGATTACAGGTACCCTCTCTAATTTCTCTTATAGCTTTTGGGGATAGTGAATTGTTCAATTTTTTAACTCCATTCTAATGCTCCTTTTCTCCATGCATATGCAAGTGCAATAACTAAAATTGCGATAAAAATAAGAGCTTCTATGAATGCTAGTAATCCTAATCTATTGAAGGCTACAGCCCAAGGGTATAGGAAAACTGTTTCAACATCAAATATAACGAAAACAAGAGCAAACATGTAATATCTAATATTAAATTGTATCCATGCACCCCCAATTGGTTCCATCCCTGACTCATAAGTCAATTTTCTCTCCCCAGTTCTTCCTTTTGGCGAAACAATAAGGTTAGTGACAAGTGCTAAAACAGGTACAGCTGCTGCTATGAGCAAAAAACCTAAGAAATATTCATAACCTGGAAGTGAAAACATTTTAAAAATTTTTTGGAAAAATTCACTTAATTAACTAAAATCCTTTAGAGTTTCTAAAGACTTAAGCGTAAATCGTGAATGAAGACATTAAACCAACTTCAAATAATGACAATTTGATTGGTGTTAACGAGAATGAAAATACATCTCAAGTACCTCTTGGGATAGAAACCAAAGAAGTTATACCTAATCTAGAACAAAATAGATTCGAGTGTAGAAGTTGTGGTTACATTTATGATCCGTCCGAAGGAAATAAGAAATTAAGTATCGCACAGAATACCTCATTTGAATTGTTGGATATTAATACATTCAGATGTCCAGTTTGTAGAGCAGGAAAAGTCTTTTTTGAAGATATTGGACCGAAGTCAAAACCCAGTGGATTTGAAGAAAATTTAGTTTATGGTTTTGGTTTTAATAGTTTACCTGCTGGACAAAAAAATATTCTTATTTTTGGTGGATTAGCTTTTGCTGCGGCTTGTTTCCTTTCGCTATACTCTTTGCATTAAAATATCAAAATGAATAAAAATTTTTCTAGATTAACAAATCTTATTTGCGCAACGCTTCTTTGCCTCGTACTTAGCAGCTGTTCATCTTCAGCTGTTAAAACAGCAGAAAATAGTCCTTGGGAAACTATACAATTAGAAAATCAGGCAAATGCTCTTGATGTGGATTTTATTGATGACAATCATGGCTTTTTGATTGGTTCTAACAGATTAATACTAGAAACTAATGACGGAGGTATAAATTGGGAAGAGAGATCTTTAAATTTATCGAGTGAAGAGAATTTTCGACTACTTGATATTGATTTCAAAGGGAATGAAGGTTGGTTGATTGGACAACCATCTTTAGTTATGCATACAGTTGATTCAGGTAAGAATTGGACAAGACTATCTTTAGGCAATAAGTTACCAGGGCAGCCATTTTTGATTTCCACAATTGGTGAAGATTCTGCTGAGCTTGCAACTACTGCTGGGGCAATTTACTCAACCGCTAATAGTGGTGAATCATGGGAAGCAATAGTTGTAGATTCTTCAGGATCTGGAGGTATACGTGATCTTCGCAGAACTGAAGATGGAAAATATGTAAGTGTAAGCAGTTTAGGTAATTTCTTCTCTACACTTGAAAATAATAGTAATCTTTGGGTCGCTCATCAAAGAGCAAGTAGTAAAAGAGTTCAAAGTATTGGATATGCGCCTGATGGTAACTTATGGATGCTCTCAAGAGGTGCAGAAATTAGATTTAATAATGACGGAAATGATGTAGAGAGCTGGACTAAGCCAATTATTCCAATCTTGAATGGCTATAACTACCTTGATATGGCATGGGATCCAAAAGGAAATATTTGGGCTGGAGGAGGAAATGGAACTTTAATATCTAGCAATGATGATGGTCAAACTTGGAAATTTGATCCAATAGCTTCTGAATTGCCTACCAATTATATAAAAATAGTTTTCTTAAATAAAAATGAACTAAATAAAACTAAAGGTTTTATTCTTGGTGAAAGAGGTTACATACTAAGATATAAAGGTTAAAATTAGTAATTGTTTAGATTGCTATTAAAAAAATATTAAGTTTAAGTTTCAATTAACAACTGTCTGTAACCAAGATGTAAATTTCTTCGCAGATATTGGATTTTTCCTTGTAAGATCATATGGTATTAAATTTATATTATGGCCGCAGGTTCAACGGGTGAACGCCCATTCTTTGAAATAATAACCAGTGTCAGATACTGGATTGTTCATGCAGTAACACTTCCAGCAATCTTTATCTCTGGCTTCTTATTTGTTTATACAGGTTTAGCTTATGATGCTTTTGGAACTCCCAGACCGGATAGCTACTTCCAAGCTTCTGAATCTAAAGCACCTGTTGTTACACAAAGATATGATGCTAAAGCTCAATTAGATCTACGAACCCAATAGATGAATAATTCTAGTTGTTTTTGATTAATTAAAATCAAAATCAAATATTCAATTATTTATTATTGAAGTTCTTTGGCTTTATTTTTTAGTAAATCCAAAATGTAAACTTTCTATTATGCAAATAAACGAAAATCCTAATAAAGTTCCTGTTGAACTTAATCGCACCAGCCTCTATTTAGGCGTGCTTTTTATTTTAGTTTTGGGAATTTTATTTTCCAGTTATTTCTTCAACTAATTTTTAATTATGAGTAACAAAGGCCTTAAAGCCCCTGACGGCAGAATAAAAGACAGACTACCTGATGGTAGACCAGCAATAGCATGGGAGAGAAGATGGACTGAGGGTTCATTGCCTCTTTGGCTAATTGCTACTGGTGGAGGTATAGCCGCAATCTTAGTTGTAGGTTTATTCTTTGCGGGCTCTTATAATGGAGTTGGTGCAGGAGGTTAACCTTTAATTCCAGTAATTATCTGTAAATATTCTAACTTTAGATTGAGCATCTTTTGATGCTTTCTCCTTTGAAGTCATTAGCCCATCTTTCAAGGATTGATGGGCTTTACTTATTGGCCTGTTTTTATCAATCACTTTTGCTGTTTCATATACTATCTTGTTAGCTACTTCTGTATTGATTTTAAGATTTTCAATTACCATTTCAACAGACACTTCCTCTTGTTTTTGATTCCAACAATCATAATCAGTCACCATCGAAAGAGAAGCATAGGCTATTTCTGCTTCTCTCGCTAAACGAGCCTCCGTATGATTAGTCATCCCTATTATTGAACATCCCCATTGTCTGTATAAATTAGATTCTGCTCTTGTAGAAAATGCAGGTCCTTCCATAGCTAAATAAGTGCCTCCTCTATGTAATTGTCTCCCTGAAGGAATATTCTTATCACCAATATCACTTAATATTCCTGATAAATTTGCACAAAAAGGGTCTGCCATTATTACATGAGCAACTATATCCTCATTGAAAAATGTTGCAGGTCTATTATGTGTTCTATCAATAAATTGATCAGGTATAACAATATCTAGTGGTCGGATTTGTTCTTGAAGGGAACCAACGGCCGATGGGGCGATTATCCACCTTACTCCAATTGATCTCATGGCCCAAATATTAGCTTTATAAGGGACTTGAGTTGGATTAAATGTATGATTTCTTCCATGTCTTGCAATGAAAGCTAATTCTAAATTGCCAATATTAAAAATTCTTATTGCATCAGAGGGTTTACCATAGGGGGTGTCTACCTCAAATTCTTTTGAGCAATCCATCCCATTTATCGAATAAAAACCGCTCCCACCAATGATTCCCAATTTTGATTCTTTAATAGGTAATAAATGTTCTTTATTCATTGAAAGTTAAATGACTCTTAATCATCTTGTTTTAGTTGGAGGTGGACACACTAATGCTCTGTTAATGAAAAATTGGCTAATGAAGCCAAATCTAATGCCAGATGTTCCCATCACAATTATATCTAGAGATGCGTCTTTAGTTTATTCTTCGATGTATCCATCTGTTATTTCGAGATCAATACGTTTAAAACAAAGTCTTATAGATATCTCTGCTTTAGCAAGTAGCGCAAAAATTTCTTTTATTAAGAGCGAGGTTAAGGATATTCAATTCAATAATCAAAAAATATTATTTAATAATAGACCTCCTCTCGAATACTCAAAAATTATTCTTAACTGCGGAAGTTCAACAAAAGTTTCTAAAGAATTTAGCGAATTAGTGAAAGAAAATATTGCTTGCACAATCAGACCATTTTTTCAATCTTATCAATTTATAAAAAGTGAGGATGCATTTAACACTAAAAATGAATTGCCTTTTGTTGTAACTGGTAGTGGTCTTGGTGCTATTGAAATTGCATTTGCATTAAGAAAAAGATGGGAAAATAGAAAATTAATATTAGCTTGTAATCCTATAAAAATTTCAAGGAGATTTTTAAGAACATTAGAAATTTTTAATATTGAAATTAAGGAAGATATGAATTTTGATTATAAAAAAGTTCTTTTATGTACTGGTAATAGTCCACATTCTTGGATCAAAAATAATATTTTAAAATTAGACAATAACGGTAGGATTATTACTAATCAATATTTAAAAGCAAAAGATTTTTCTAATATTTATGCTGTTGGTGATTGTGCCTCTGTTGGTATCAATAAACGAAAATCATCGGGTATAATAGCCGTTAAGTCATCTAAAACTCTATGCAGAAATATAAATAATGATTTTGTTAGTAAAGATTTGAGAAAATGGTTGCCTCAAAAATATGGTTTACAAATAGTTAATTTATTTAATAATAACCAACCAAAGGCGTTTGCTATTTATGGGAAATTAGTCGTAGGTCCATCTCGTTTATTTTGGGTTTTAAAAAATATTTTAGATACTAACTTTTTGCAACAATTCAAAAAAAAGTTCATGAACTCTATTGAAAATAAATCAAATATTTCTCTTATGGATTGCAGGGGGTGTGCCGCAAAAATTCCTCAAAATTTACTTAATGAATCATTAATAAATTCAAAGTTAAAAACATTTGCTGATTTCCCAGAAGATGCTTCTGAAATATTTAGGAGTGATAAAGATATTATTCTTGAGAGCTTAGATGGTTTTCCTTCTCTAATAAGTGATCCTTGGTTAAATGCAAAAATTACTGCTTTACATGCATGTTCTGATTTATGGGCTTGTGGAGCTAAATTAAAAACTGGACAAGTTTTAATATCAATTCCTAAGATTGATAATGCTTTTCAGAATTATATTTTTTCTCAAAGCCTTAATGGTATAAGATCTATCTTTGATGAGTTAGGAGCAGAAATAATCGGTGGACATACGTTTGAATCAAGAAATTATCCACACAAACCATATACTCTTGGAGTTGACCTGGCTCTATCAGTTCAAGGTGTATTAAAAGTGGGCCAAAGCCCCTGGAAAAAATATGGCATGAAGCCTGGAGATGTTCTTCTAATGTCAAGACCTTTGGGTGTTGGTATTTTTTTTGCAGCATGTATGCAAAATATAAATGTGTATGAAAGTTATGAAGAGATTTTTAAAAATTTAGTTACCAGTCAACAAAAATTAGTTGAAAATATTCAAAGTATTCAAGAAACGTTTGAAATTCAAATAGTTAATGCAGCCACTGATATTACTGGTTATGGATTTTTAGGTCATCTGAATGAAATGATTCAGGCAACTAATGCAAAGAGAAGAAAAGAAAATCTTCAAGATATAAAGGTCGTTTTGAATCTGAATTCATTTGAAGCTTATCCAGGTGTAATTGAGTTAATAAATAAAGGAATAAAAAGTTCTTTGTTTGAGGAGAATTATAAAATTTTAGATTCTTTAAAATATGAATCTGATGAATCAATCATTGATTTTGTTCTTGAGAATAGTATTAATCCTGAAGAGGGAAAAACAATAAAAAAACTATTATGCGATCCACAAACTTGCGGTCCGATATTAATAAGTTGTAATGAGCAGTTTGAGAAATATCTTGATAACAATTGGTATAAAGTTGGAATAGTGGATAATAAGGATAATTAATGCACTCTTAGGTTATCTATTTGTATAAATCTTAATCTTTTCAGCTCATCTCCCATCTCTTTCCCAGGTTTCCAGCCCTCTTCTTTTAATATCTTTCCATTCTTGTCACTTTTAATATATCTATAAGTAATTAGCCATCTTAAAAAATTTCGCCAAAATTTACCTCCATCACAAATAATTAACTTTACGGTTTCAGGATCTAAATTCTTTTCTTCAATAAAATTGGTCCAGTTTGATGGAGAAAATTGATAAAAAGACTTCTCATTCTCTATTAAAGAATTTTTAATTTCTAGAAATTCTTTTAAATATTTCTTCTCTTTTTGATTTATTAAAAATCTATCTGAAATTATTTCTAATGATTTTGAATCTTTGATTAGAAAAAGAATAGAGTTTCCATTGAGCCTTTTTATCCAATTTAAACCTCTGATAAATTTATTATGAAGTTTTATATTTTCATTTAATAGTGATAAAACTTTCCATTCTTCTAAAGTTCTAATTATTTCTATTAAATTATCATATTTAAATATTTCTGTAAGTTCCATTCTTATTCTTATACTTATACCTGGTGGGAATTTAAAACCATACTTATTCTTAGTGTATTTCCATGGCCATTTATTGAGGACTGTTTGCGCCTGATGTAAAGAATCTTTTGATATCTTAAAACCAAATCTTGTTGCATATTTTGAACATCTTAATAATCTACTTGGATCATCTCTAATGCTATTTTCATGTAAAAGATTAAGCTCCTTACTTTTAATATGACAAATACCATTAAATGGATCATATAACTTCTTCTCTGAAATTTCATAAGCGATTGAATTTATACTAAAATCTCTTCTTTTTAAGTCATTTTCAATATTTGAATCAAATACTGAAGGATTTAATCCAGGGGCAAGATATTTTTCCTCTCGAGCAGATGCGATATCAATTTTAATGTTGTCAATATTTATTTCTACAGTGTTGTAAAGTTCGAATTCTTTTATCAAACAAATTTTTACATTTTTAATATTTTTTTTTATAAATCTTGCCAATGATAATGATGAGCCTTCAATTACAAGATCATAATCAGGACTTTTTAATACAAGATTTGAATGAAATTTTTTAATTAGTAAATCTCTTATATAGCCTCCGACAAATGCAACTTTTATATCTTTGTGAATTTCTAAGTAATTTGTAAGTATTGTGAATAGATTAAAAGGTGTATTCTTTAATTCTGCATAAAGATATGAATTTAAATTATCCATATTTGATTAAGAATTAATAGACCTTATTGGTGCTATTCGTGGATCTAGGATTTTGCTACCCTTATCACCAAATTTAACTGCTAGTGAAATTTTTTCTCCACTTCCAAAAATATGAATAATTTCGCCTTTCCCAAATTTTGAATGTAATAACAGATCTCCAAGTTTCCATTTCTCTCCTTTAGCGGGACCAGAATAAAGTCTTCTAACAGAATTAATTGGCGTATTCTTAACAAAATTATTATCTCGATCAACTCTTGTTAAACGATCTAAATGAAAATCTCTTTTTAACGAAATTCCACCACTCTGAGGGATCTCTCCATCAATTAATTCTTCTGGAATCTCTTGAAGAAATATAGAAGGGATTGTAACTTCTCTATTACCTCCCCATAATCTTCTCTCTCTAGCATGAGTTAAAAATAGTCTTTCTTTAGCTCTCGTTAGTCCTACATAACATAATCTCCTTTCTTCTTCTAATAAGGATGGTGTATCAATCGATCTATAGCTAGGGAAAAGACCTTGCTCAAGTCCTGTTATGAAAACATTTTGAAATTCCAAGCCCTTACTATTATGCAAAGTCATTAAAGTAACAGAGTTTAATACATTTTTTTTATTATCATCGCTGTCAGTTGTTAGAGCAGCAGTAGCTAAAAAACCTTCCGCATCTCCATTCTCAGTTTCTTCCTCAAATTGAATAGCAGCATTGACCAATTCTTGGAGATTATTTCTTCTATCCTCTGACTCATCAGTCCCACTCATTATTAATTCATTAAGATATCCACTTTTTTCTAGAATTAATTGTAATAGTTGAGATGGACCTGAATTCTCTACATAATAAGTTAATTCATTCATCAGTTCTGTGAATTGATTTATCCCTTTTGAAGATCTCCCTATAGTAGAGATTAAGCACTCTTTATTATTAATTACTTCCCACAAAGGTAATTCCAGTTTATTTGCTATTTCATTAAGTTTCACTATTGTGGTTTTACCTATACCTCTCCTAGGAACATTGATAATCCTTAAAAGACTAATATTATCTGCATTATTTATTAGAACTTTTAAATATGCAATAGCATCCTTTATCTCTTTGCGATCATAAAAACGTAATCCTCCATAAACGGTATAGGGAATCCTCCACCTAACTAAAGATTCTTCAATCACTCTTGACTGAGCTTTGGTTCTATATAAAATTGCGAATTTACTCCAATTTGGTGAATTGTTCTTACTACCTAAGTTTCTTATCTTACTCGTAATAGCTTCTGCTTCAGATATCTCATCATCACAGCTTATGAGTTTTAATGGCTCTCCATCGCTTTTGGTTGCTTTTAGTACTTTTTCTATTCTTTCAGTATTGTTTTCAATTAATGAATTTGCTGCGCTTAGAATATTTGATGTTGATCGATAGTTATTTTCTAATTTTATAACGCAATCACTTTCATCATTTGGTTTGTTTTTAAAGTCTTCTTTAAAACCAATGAGTATTCTGAAATCTGCAGCTCTAAAGCTGTATATACTTTGATCTGCATCACCAACAACAAATATTGATCTATCTTTCCATTCAAAAAATTGTTCTGAATCAGTATCCCCAGTTGTAATTAATTTAATAAGCTCATATTGGGTTCTATTCGTATCTTGATATTCATCAATAAGAATATGCATAAATCTTTTATGCCAATATTCTCTAACGTGATGATTTTGTCTTAATAAAAATACTGGTAATAATAATAGATCATCAAAATCAAGAGCATTGTTTCTTGAAAGTGCAATTCTATATCTCATATACGCATCTGCAATAAGTTTATCGATTTGATTTTCAGATTTTTCTTCAAGCTCTTTAGGTGTTAAACATTGATTCTTTGCGTTGCTAATAGCCCATTTTATTTTTTTTGGATTGAATTTTTTAGGATCTAATTGCATCTCTTTAGTAATAATTTCTTTTAAAAGAGTTTGAGAATCTGTTTCGTCGTATATAGAAAATTGTCTATTCCATGAAAGGCCATCTGGATCTTTATATTTATCAATATCAAATCTTAATAACCTCGAAAATAATGAATGAAATGTTCCTATCCATAAGTCTTGCAATCTTTCTTGATGTATAAAATTTATGAGTTGATTTTGATCAAATTCTTTTAATGTTGACCATGGCTGACCAAAGCGTATAGTCGCAAGCTCTTTCGCAAGTATGATTTCAAGTCTTTGTTTCATCTCTTTAGCGGCTTTATTGGTAAAAGTGACTGCTAAGATGTTGTACGGATTTACTTGATTATTTTCAATTAAATTAGCGATCCTATGAGTAAGAGCTTTAGTCTTTCCACTACCTGCACCTGCTACTACAAGTAATGGTCCATAAATATGGTTTACAGCTTCAAATTGTTCTTTATTAAGTGATTCAAAAAGGAAATTGTTTTGTGGAGACACAGTTTAAATTATTAAAAAAGAATTAACCTTCTACTCTTGAAGATGGGGAGGTTTCTAAACTTTTTAATATTATTTTTAATTCATTGATCTCAGAATTATTATCGATAATTTCTTGAGATAATTTCTGAGGGATTCTTAACTTATTACTTCGATTGATAATTTCATTTTCTAACCTTTCTTTATAAGAAGAAATCAATTTTTTTGATAATAGGATGTCTTGCTTATCCAAAATTTATTTAATACCAATATGTGATTACCATAGCGTATTATTTAGAAAATTTAACTAATTATAATTTTTTATAAATATCAAGGGTAAAATTTTTATTTTGTTTTTTTCATTAAGAAGAGTTGCTTTATCGCTTCGTTAAGGTTTAAAAATTAAAAGTTTGTACTATTCTTATAAAGTCTCTTTTATAAAAGTGACTGAAATTACTTCCGATTCAAAAGGATGCCAAATCATAGCGATAATAAACTTCTTACAAAACATCTTCAAATTTCAAATTTACTTGATAATAATTTTGAAAGCATTCAAGAATTTGTAAATACTGCAAATACCAGATTGGATGCAATTAATTCAATAACAAATAATTCACATGCTATTGCTGCGGATGCCGTTACAGCAATGATTTGTGAGAATGAGGATTCTTTAAAGTCAAATAATTCAATTAATACAACAAATAAGATGTCTGTCTGCCTTAGAGATGGTGAAATAATTCTTAGATATGTTACTTATCTATTAATTACTAACGATGATTCTATTTTAGAAAAAAGTTGCTTAAAAGATCTTAAAAATACTTATGTATCTTTAGGTGTCCCTCTCCCTAACGCAATAAGGGTTGTAGAGCTGATTAGAGATGCAACTATATCTGATATAAAAACCACAATGAATTTAACTACTGAAAATAAGACTATAGTGTCAAATCTAATTAATGAAACTAGAAGTTATTTTGAAAAAATAGTCAATTTGCTCAAATAATTATTTTTCTTATCTCAGTAGCATGGGATGTTTGCAAAATCCCCTTATTTATTTTGCTTTTAATGACTGAATATCTTGACCGAACATTTTCAGATAAAAACCAAATTTTTTCCTCACTTATTGTTGAGTTATATTCAGTTTCAATATTAAAAGTATTGCTTTCGTCCATAATATATCTAGAAGATGAAGGTATTTGCTCTACATATCCCTTATCCTTTATTAAGGTCCCTGTATATTCATCTTCGGGAATAAATATTAAAATTGTATTACTCTCTTGAGATTTATTTTCAGTTGGCCATTCACTCATAGATTTCCATGAAATTTGAATTGCGAATGATATATTTTTAGCGAATTTGAATCTATTTTTAATTTCTAACACCTTTTTGCTCTCTATATTTTTATATGAGATTATTAAACTAGCATTAGTATTTTCAAATTCTTGGAAAGCTAACGTGTGTGTACTTCTTATGGATTTCCACTCACCAATACTTTGATCAATAAACTCTTTAATTGTTATTAAATTCTTCTTCAAGTTTTTCTTCTACTGAATGATTTGTTGCTTTTTGAATCATTCTTACCATTGAATCTATCATTAAATTTTTAGCAGAAGTTATTTTAGTTCCAGATGGTGTAGTTGAAATTTGCTCTCCAGGACGTTTATAAGATGTCGGTCTAAATTGAGTCATTCGTAAATTTCAATTTCTTTTACAGTTACATATTCTTGCATAAATTTATACCATCAATTATTTTTTTTGCAAAATGTTATATCTTTTTAATCAAGATTAATTATTTCAGGGAAATTCTAAAATTTTAAATTATAAGAAAGACTAATCGTCTGGTAAAAAATTCTTTTAGATGGATGGGGAGATAAATAATTTTATATTTAAATTATTAATATCAATACAGATTTAAGTCCAAAAAATTTATTTTATATTTAATTAGACTTGGAGAAATTTTTAAATTATCGAGTTGAGATAGAAATTCTTTTTTTTATTAAACCAGTAATAATTGCAAGACCAAACATTCCTATCATTGCAAAACCTATATAAACCGCATCAGCTAACCCCGCACCTACAGCTACAGCTACAGCATCAAATATTACAAGACATAGTAGTAAGGAAAAAGTAAATATTCGCCACTTGGTGCCGCCTAGTCCTAATCCATAACTAAGGAAATCAAAAAGTCCTGTCATTAATACCCCAGTCATTAAAAAGAAATTCCCCTCAAGTTGATTTTCATTAAAGCTTTCAATTCTCTTCATTGCCTTATTTCCAACTAAGCGTTTTACAGGATCTCTCCCTAACTTCCTTGCTATTAAAAAAGCAATTTGACATGATATGAAATCAGAAAGGAATATTGTTAGATAAGCGGTTTTGAAATCAAGAACAGTTCCAGCAAGAATTGCATAGGGAAGATTAGATATTATTGGGAAAATAGTACTAATCCCTCTTAGAATAAATATTCCTATGGGCGCCCATGCCCCCATACTCTGAACAATTTGATTAATCTCTTCTTTCCATTCAATTACTATAAAATAGTAAAAAAGGATTGCAGTTAATACGCATAGAGAAATTAAAAGAAATTTTTTTAACTTCATCATTTCTCAATATCTAAGTTGAATGTATTTATAAACATCAAAAAAAGTTAGAGCATATATAAATATTGCTTTAATTTCAATTAAGAGTCTATCAAATATCTGTAAACAACCAAATCATTAAAAATTTACTTTTTTTGATAATACTTATGTGTTGGATAATAGTATTTAAAACTAATTATTAATTATTTAAGCTAATTTGCCTCAAAATCTTTTGTCTTTGAAAGGTTCCAAGTTGCTATGCTAATAAAAGATTGTCTACATAAATTTTGAATACATTTAAGATTTTATTTGCTTACCTTTTGATATTTTTAATTAATCTTGTCCCTTTAGCAGTAAATGCACTTTCACATAATTGGGTGGTAGTCCCTCGAAGTAAGTATGGAGAGCAAGTATGGGATCAACAAAGTGTCCAAATTAATGAAGATGGGACTCGAAGAGTTTTAAGTAAATTTATACCAAAAAATAAGAGTGATATTACTAAAGATATTCTCTACACAATGGATATAAATTGTAATGAAAAGACTTTCAGAGATGTTGCTGTGGGAGCTGATGAATTTAATGAATTTGAAAATATTAATCCAAAATGGAAATATCCAAACGGTGATAAACTTTTGCTAGGTGTGATTGATCAAGTATGTAGTTTAGAAAAGTAAATATATTATTTATATCCAGTAATGACCATTACAAGCTTTAGTTTTATCATAAGTTTTTTTTAAAATATCTATTTAATTATCTAATATGCTATTTATTTTATCTTTGAATCTCTGTAACTTATCGATTCTTGTATTCACTTTGATAGTTGTATAAATCCTTGGTGACCCTTTTTGATGAACGTTTTCATGGCATTTTTTTACACATTTAAAAACATCTTCCCAATCATCCTCTATCGCAGTTCCATTTGGCCCCATTTGATGAGTTAGATACTATCCTCAATGATTTTTTTGCATTCTTTAATATAGGGTGATAAAGAAATACCAACTCCAATGGGAACTAAGCATAAATCAATACTTACAAACATAATTAATTGATATTGAATATTTAATAAGGTTATTTTAAAACTTTCTTAACTTCAATATTTAATATTTATCAGTATAAATTATGAAAATTTTTTGAGAGTAAGATTAAATCTTTAGGAATAAATTTAATTAGAATTTTTAAATATAATATTTAATCAATTTTCCTATTGGGGTCTAATCCTTTCATCAATTCTTCCCAAGTCTCAACTGAAGCAATAATTCCTGTAAAGTCATCAGGAAAATGTTCTCTCATGATTGGTTTTACGGAAAGTGAGGCAGGCCAGCCAGATTCTATTTTAAAATAAACTTTTTTTTGCTCTAATACAACAATGTGAGGAAATGGTATTGGATTTTTACTTTTTCCTCTTTTATATTCATTTGTATACTTTGACTTTCTTATCATTTTCTTGAATTGATTTTCATTCTCATTCTGTAAAAACTTTCTTCACATCTTATTACTATACCTTTAAATACTTTTGGGAAGTAAGGCATGTAGTTTTTCAAGATTAAATGTTCTGGAAATACACCTTTAATTAAAAAAACAACCTTATTTTCTTTATGAACTACAAAGTGTGGCGGGATCTTAGGCATATAATTTGTTTAAAAATAAATTTATTATATTTTTTAAATTTAGTTTAACTGAATATTTGTGTTAATTAATCAATGATTTGTCAGAAAATTGTATTTTGAACAATACTAGAGTTGTAATTTCTGGGGAATATATCAATAGTTACTTTCATACAAAACTTACATTCCACTTACATTTCCAAAATTATTCTCACTTAAATGCTCTTTTATACCTTTTGAGTGTATATTTTTGTCCTCTCAGACCCCTTGCAAATACTCTATTTCAAACAAAAAAGCACCCCCTAAGGAGTGCTAATTTGTCCCCATTCATATAAAGAATAGAGGTGCCAGGACCCAGATTTGAACTGGGGACACGGCGATTTTCAGTCGCCTGCTCTACCAACTGAGCTATCCCGGCCTTATTAATACTTTAGATAGTGAATCTAATTTGCGGAACCCCCTCTCAATAAATTGTTTATGAATTATGTTTATTTGAAGAAAATTAAATAATTGATTAGTAAAATTCTAACAATCAGTACGTAATGCAATAAGTGCTGAACCAAATGAAGTTGATTTATTAGAGTTTACGATAGGGACCTTAAGTATTTTTTCTCGTATTGATTTCCACTGGGGATTCTTTGAACCACCTCCTATCGTAATTATTTGTTTTGGATAATATCCTGAAAGAGTTTTAAGTTTTTGCCATCCCTTTAATTCAATCTTAGCTAAACCTTCAAGTAATCCATGTAGAAATAATGCATCACTAACAGGTCTTGGTTTTATTATTGGCTTTAAGTATGGATTATGAGTGGGAAATCTTTCTCCTGTTGAATTTAAAGGAAGATAATTAAGAGTCGTTTTGTTTTGAGGATTTATTTGTTGACTTAATTCTTTAATTTCTAAATCAGAGAAAAATCTCGATAAAACTCCACAGCCAGCATTAGAAGATCCGCCACAAATCCAATTACCATTAACTCTATGCATTGTAATGCCAGGGTAGCTAAAAGTTTTTTTAATTATTTTTTTTAAAACAATTGTCGTACCTAAGACTGTCAATCCTTCATTTTCTTTTACTTGAGCAGCTAAAAATGCTGCATTTGAATCAGTTGTTCCACTAATTAGTAAAAGATTCTCATTTATTCCAAGTAAATTTGCAATTGATTGATTAATTTCTCCTAAAATGCTTCCACTTTTCTTTATTACTGGTATCGATTTTGTTAGAGAAAATGATTCGAAACTTTCAGGCCATGATTTATTTACAATATTCCAACCAAGTTTTACATTGTTACCTTCTTCGCCGAAGCTCCAATCATTTAAAAACCATCCTGATATCCAGTCTGCTTGATGCCTTAAAAGGATATCATCACCAAAAGTTTCAATTAATTTGATCGCTTTTGCCAAACTACTATATGGGGTATTTAAAAATTTATCTTCCCCGGCAATTGATTTTAGTTTTTTAGAATTTGTAGTGCATGCTTCGTTATAAGGTATTGAATTTCCTAAAATATTTCCATTTAATCCACAAGGTACTAGCGTTCCTGAAGTACCAGAAATAGATAATCTTGAGAAATGTTTTTTTATTTGAATTGGTATTCCTTCAAATAATTTAATACAAGAATTTATCCATCCTTCTGGATTTTTAAAATCATAATTATAAATGCAAGAATCTTCAAAAATGATCTCTTTGGATTTATCGATAATAGATATTCTGGCTCCGCTAGATCCAAAATCTAACCCTCCAAAATATTCATTAGTCATTAAATAATTTTTGAGTAATTTTCAGCAAATTTTATTAAATCTTTTACTTTCTCATCTACATTTTCCCACGGTAAAGATAAATCTTCTCGCCCAAAATGTCCATAGGCTGCAGTTTTAACAAAAAATTCACCACCCATTTTCTTAGGTAAATTTCTTAAATCAAATTCCTCTAGTATTGAGGCAGGTCTTAGATCAAAATTCTCTCTAATAATCTCAATCAAGTCAGGTTGAGAATATATTCCGGTTCCAAAAGTTTCTATGAGTATTGATATTGGATTAGCCACACCAATTGCGTAACTTAACTGAACTTCAGCTTTTTTTGCAAATTTTGCTTTAACAATTGATTTTGCGACGTATCTTGCAGCATAAGCAGCTGATCTATCAACTTTTGTAGGATCTTTCCCTGAGAATGCTCCGCCTCCATGTCTGGCATACCCTCCATAAGTATCAACAATAATTTTTCTACCGGTTAAACCGGCATCACCCTGAGGTCCTCCTACTACAAATTTTCCTGTAGGGTTTACAAGAAATCTTGTCTTTTCTTTCTGAGGTTTTATCTCTAAGTCATGAGTGGCTGGAAGTACTACTTTATCCCAAAGATCTTTGGTTATTTTTTCTCTAATTTCTTTTTCATTGGTTAATCCTTCTACTTCAGGCAGGTGTTGTGTTGAAATTAGAATTGTGTTAATTGATTCTGGTTTGTCTTCTTGATAATTAACGCTTACTTGAGTTTTACCATCAGGTAAGAGATAGTTAAGAATATTTTCATGTCTAATTTTTGATAGTTGTCTAGCTAATCTATGTGCCAAGCTAATGGGTAGAGGCATTAACTCAGGTGTTTCATCGCAAGCATAACCAAACATTATCCCTTGATCCCCTGCTCCAAGATTATTTTTGGCATCCTCGTTATTATCTTCAGCTTCATCTACTCCTTGAGCAATGTCAGGAGACTGTTCGTCCAGCGCTACCAAAACGGCACAGCTATTTGCGTCAAAGCCTCCAGCTTTAAAACCTTTATACCCAATTTGATCAATTACATTTCTAGCGATTTTGATGTAATCAACTTTTGCTTTGGTCGTAATCTCTCCTGTTAATAGACAAAGACCAGTATTTACTACCGTCTCGCATGCTACTCTGCTGGACGGATCTTGATAAAGGAGAGCATCAAGCACAGCATCACTTATCTGATCACATATTTTATCTGGATGACCTTCTGTAACTGATTCAGAAGTAAAGACAAAATTATTCATTTTCAGTGACTGTTGCAGCTACTTGTTCTTCGGTCTCATCTGTTTGCTCAAATAACATTTGCTTATATTTTGCAGCCATCTCTTCAGCTTTATTAAATACTTTTTGAGGGTCCGTAAGCATATCACCGGGTTCAGGTTCTAAAGCTTTTGTAGAAAGTGAAATTCTCCCTCTTTCAGAATCTAAATCTATTATCATTACTTTCATTTGATCATTAACGTTTAAAATATTATGCGGAGTTTCAATATGTTCGTGACTAATTTCAGAAATATGAAGGAGTCCACTTACTCCACCAATATCTATAAATGCTCCGTAAGGTTTAATTCCTTTCACTGAACCCACAACTACTTCACCGACTTCTAATCTATTCATTTTCTTCTCAACCAATGCCCTTCTATGACTTAATACTAATCGGTTCCTTTCTTCGTCAACTTCTAAAAATTTCAATGGTAAATATTCTCCCTCAAGGTCTTCTTTTATTTTGCGTGCACTAATATGAGAGCCTGGTATAAAACCTCTTAAACCCTCTACTCTTACTAAAGCGCCACCTCTATTTGTAGCAAAAACCTCAGAATAAATAGTTGCATCCTCTTTCTGTAATTGTCTAACTCTTTCCCAAGCTCTCTGGTATTCAATTCTTCTAATTGATAATGCGAGTTGCCCATCTTCGTTCTCTTCAGTCATTATGAAGAATTCTCTTGACTCAGAGGGCTGTAATACATCACTTAATCCCTCTACTCTATTAATGGAGACTTCTTGCATCGGCATAAATGCTGCAGTTTTTGCTCCGATATCTATCATCGCTCCTTTTGGTTCGAGAGCGAAAACTGTTCCTTTTACGAGATCTCCAGGCTTGAAATTATAGTCATACTTCCCTAATAAAGAAGCAAATTCCTCTTGAGTAAAACCAGCATTTTCTAAATCATTATTTCTTCTACTAGAAGATTCGTCTGCAGAAGGGATATCTTTATCTTTATAAGTTAATTCAGAACTCGAAGTGCTTGCTGAGTTTGTTTCATCCTCTTTTACATCTAATGTGTTTACCTCACCAGTTGATTCTGTTGATGTTTCGGGAGCATTTTCGTACATTTGATTTAAGCAGTCTACCTTAGGTAGTGAGAAAGGGGTGTATTCATCCTGCAATATAAATACACTGTCATGGCTTATTTATTCTACACTTTAATATGCATAATTTTAAAGAATTGAAGCTAATTCATTCTTAGATGTATTTTTCAAAGATTGAAGAGTTGCAATAAAATCTTTAACTCCATTAAATTTTCTATAGACTGATGCAAATCTAATGTAGGCAACCTCATTTTCATTCCTAAGATTATTAAGAATTAATTCTCCAATCTCTGAAGATTTAATATCTTTATTTGCGTCTTGAATAATTTGTGATTCTATAGAGTCAACAAAATTAATTATAGACTCACTTGAAAAATTTGTTTTTTCACAAGCACGGGATATCCCTCTGATTAGTTTATCCTTATTGAAAAGTTCTCTACTTCCATCTTTTTTTATCACTGCTATTGGCATTGATTCAATTCTTTCATACGTAGTAAATCTTGAACTGCAATTTAAACATTCTCTCCTTCTTCTAACACTTTTACCAGTGTCAGCAGATCTAGATTCTAAAACTCTGCTATCTGTATTTTGACAATTTGGACACTGCATCTAGTCAAATAATGAAGAGTTAACCCTAATACTAGTAAATTTTGTATTCGATGAAAAGCTTCAATAAAAAAACCTCACTTAAGATATTTAAGTGAGGTTTTTTTTTACCTATCTTTTTGATCCCATTTAGGAGGATCTCTAAAAGCGACGGCAAAGAATAAAGTAACTACTGCGAGAGTTAAAATTAGTACGTAAGCAAATGCTTCCATAAGAAAATAAATAAATAATGTTAATTAAACCTTTCCAGGTATTCTTCTTGTGGTCTCATCACCAAGCTTCTTGAAAAGACCAAATTCGACTTGATCTCCAAAATCTGCAGAAATTCCAGCAAATCTTTCTCTGTATAGAGTTCTTGAAGCATGCCACCAATGACCAAACAAGAAGAGCAAACCAAAGCACAAATGGGCATAAGTGAACCATGCTCTTGGCGAGCTACGAAAGACTCCATCTGATTTGTAAGTTTCTCTATCGAATTTAAAAGCTTCACCTAATTGAGCTTTCCTAGCTAATCTTTTAACTACAGCAGGGTCAGTAAATGTTTGACCATTCAAATCTCCACCATAAATAGTTGCTGTAATGCCAGTTTGTTCGAATGAATACTTAGCCTCAGCTCTTCTAAAAGGTATATCAGCTCTTACATTACCTTCCTTGTCTTCAAGGATAACTGGGAAGTTTTCGAAGAAATTAGGAATTCTTCTTACTTCTAATTCATTACCCTCTTTATCTTGGAAGGAAATATGACCTTGCCAACCAGTTGGTAAGCCATCACCATTAACTAAAGCTCCAACCCTGAAGAGTCCTCCTTTGGCTGGACTATTTCCTACGTAGTCATAAAAGGCTAGCTTTTCCGGGATTGAAGCATAAGCTTCTTCCTTCGTAGCTCCATTATCAATAGCTGTCTGGACTCTTCTATTGATTTCTGTTTTGAAGTAACTTGAATCCCACTGATATCTAGTTGGCCCAAAAAGCTCAATTGGGGTGGTTGCTGAGCCATACCACATAGTTCCTGCGACTACAAATGAGACAAATAGAACAGCAGCAAGGGCACTTGCTAAAACCCCTTCAAGACTTCCAAGTTTTAAGGCTTTGTAAAGTCTTTCTCCTGGTCTATTAGTAATGTGAAAAATTCCTCCAATAATACCCATAAGGCCAGCTGCAATATGATTAGCAACTATTCCTCCTGGATTAAATGGATTAAATCCTTCTGCTCCCCATGATGGTGCAACTGGTTCAACATGCCCAGTTAGTCCATATGGATCTGAAACCCATATACCTACATTCGCACAATGAAAAGCTCCAAATCCAAAACATGTTAAACCAGCTAAAAGTAAATGGATACCAAATATTCTTGGTAGATCAAGAGCTGGTTCTCCAGTTCTTGAGTCTTCCCAGAGATCTAAATCCCAGTATGTCCAATGCCAAATTGAAGCGAGCATTAAAAGTCCGCTAAATACAATGTGGGCAGCGGCAACACCTTCAAAACTCCAAAAACCTGGATCAACGCCAGTTGCTCCAGTGATATCCCATCCGTTCCAACTACTAGTAATTCCTAGTCTTGCCATAAATGGCATAACGTACATACCCTGTCTCCACATTGGATTAAAAACAGGGTCTGAAGGGTCAAAAATGGCCAATTCATAAAGGGCCATAGAGCCGGCCCAGCCGGCTAATAGTGCAGTATGCATGAGATGCACAGCTAGTAGACGACCTGGGTCGTTAATAACTACTGTGTGAACTCGATACCAGGGCAATCCCATCGTTCAAATCTTTATAGAGATGCTGTTTTTAACAGCTAAACATCATGATAGTAAGGGTTTTTTTACTAGTTCAGTGGATTTTGTAATTAATTAAATTATTTTGTAAGATTCGTGTTAAAGCTTTGCATAACTGACTTTTAGCTAAATAACTGAGGAAAATTTGTTAATAATTTGGTCACAATTCTCAAAGTTTCATCATTAAATGTTGCTAAAAAACAAATATTTAACAAAATAAATGCCAAAAATTTAAAAAATTTTTCTTGTATTTCTTTCAAATTTAAAAATTAAAACTTTTAGGCAAACCTAATATTGAAATTAAAAAAATATCTAGAAAAATTTTCTTAACTTTTAATTCATAAAATTTGATATTTGCCCAATAAATTGTTTAAGACTGTTAATGAGTTGCAGCTCTTTATTAATTTTTCCACTTTAAATACATTTAACTGTTTATAGTTTATTTATCAATTTGATCTTATCTAAATGGAAACAACAAATTTTGGATTCGTTGCAAGTTTACTTTTTGTAGGAGTACCAACGATTTTTTTAATCGGATTATTTATCTCAACTAGTGATGGAGAAAAATCAAGTTTTTACTCAGATTCAAGTAAAGGTAGACTTGGACCAAAACCTAAAAATTAAAATCTAATCTAGTAATGTATGAAATTTCCACAAAAGATCTTTTTTTGTGGATAAAAGATATCAAAAACACTAGACAAGATATCGATGATCTTTATTTATTACTAGATTTGCTAGGAGGTATTACAAAATCTGATTTACTTTTATTAAAAATTAATTTTAAAGAGAAAGTTTATTTAAAGATAGATTTTCATTCTCTTAAGAAAAAATGGCTTGATCATACCAATCTTTCCAAACCAATACAATATATATGCGGTAGCACATACTGGAGAAATTTTAAATTTGAATTATCAACAGATGTTTTAATACCACGGGTAGAGACAGAACAAATTGTTGAAATTGCTACTAAAATTATTGCATCTGAAGATAAAAAAATAGTTTTTGCAGATTTAGGCACAGGCTCAGGATCAATTGCAATATCTTTAGCTGCAGAAAATAAAAATTGGAAAGGCTTAGCAACTGATATAGATATAAATGCTATTAATATTGCTCAAAGAAATCATAAATTAATCTCCTCGAATTTAAATATAAACTTCTATTGCGGTAATTGGTGGCAACCTTTAACACATTATGCCGGAATGATTAATTTAGCTATATCCAATCCACCTTATATACCAAAAAATGTTTATGAAAGATTACCTTCTTCGGTATTAGATTTTGAACCTAAGAAAGCTTTGTATGGTGGAGAAGATGGTTTGTTTCATATCAAACAAATTATTTCAGATGCCCCAAAATTTCTTATTAAAGGTGGTTGGCTTATTTTGGAAAATCATTTTAATCAATCTAAAGAAATCAAAAATTTATTGCGAGGATATGGATTTGATTCCTTAAAGACTATCAAAGATACATTTGGTATTGGAAGATTTACAATTGGAAGATATAAATAGATTAATTTAAATTTTCATTGTGTATGAAAATAATTAGCCAAATCGAAGCTCTTGAAAAATTAAAGCTTGGTAAACCAATAATATTTCAGACTGATACTCTCCCCGCAATTGCTTGTATGCCAGAATTCTCTAATATCATTTACAAAATAAAAAAACGAGATAAAAATAAGGCATTAATTTTAATGGGATCACAAATTCAGCAAGTTATTGATTATGTCGATAATGATGCAAGAGATGATTTTCAAAAAGTTGCAGAAAAGTTTTGGCCTGGGCCTCTTACTCTAATAATTCCTATCAGGAACAATAAAAGCCTAAATTTTATTTCCAGTGACAATACTTTAGGAATACGGATTCCTGATTCTTTAACTGCGAGGTCTCTAATATTAGAAACAGGTCCTTTGGCTACCTCAAGCGCTAATATTTCTGGATTAGATACATCTTTTGTTGCAGAATCAGTTTCTAATGATTTACCAGACGTTGATCTTTTAGGACCCCTCCCTTGGGAAGAATGTAGTGGTCTTGGAAGTACAATAATATCTTGGGTAAAAGATGGAAAATGGAGATTAGTTAGAGAGGGACAAATTCCTATTTCAAAAATCACATAGATGTATACACTAATTTTCTTTATTATTTTATTGCAATCATTTTTTTATTGGATAATAAAACCGCTGTCTGGATTTTTAACTAGTATTTTTGAGATTCGACTATTAGGGATCATCTTATTGATCATTTTTTCTTTTTTAATAAGTGAAAAAAAAGAGTAAAAAAATGCCGGCTAACAGATTTGAACTGATGACCTTCGCTTTACAAAAGCGCTGCTCTACCGCTGAGCTAAGCCGGCACAAAAACTATTTTACATAAAGATTGGTAAATTTTAGAAAATTATTTTTTATTTATTTTTTTTTCAATATTTTTAAATTGTATTTCTCCAGAAATTGTTCTTTTGATGGGTAAATTAGCAACAAGAGCAGTCATTCTGTCCTCAGTTTCTAAGCTTACAGCGACTTCATCGAAATCAATTTCAACATATTTTGCAACTACATCTAGAATTTCTTTTCTCATCTTATCAAGGAGATCTGTTGACAATGAACTCATATCAACTCTGTCATGCGCTAAGACAAGCTGAAGTCTTTCTCTTGCGGTATTAGCACTTGCAGTTTCTCTACCTAATAATTTGTTAATAAGGTCACGAAGAGTCATTTTTTAAAAAATCTTGGTTTGCATTAGTTTTATAAACTTATCTTTTAAGCTTTTGTTAGCTTTGTTTGGATCTATTACTGGAATATCTTCGCCTCTAAGGCGTTGAGAAACATTTAAATAACATTTTGATGCAGGAGATTTTTTACCACTTAAAGTTAATGGTTCTCCTCTATTTGTACTTATAATGACTTGCTCATCTTCCAATACTATTCCTAAAAGTGGTAGTGAAAGAATAGAAGTAACGTCTTCAATAGAAAGCATCTCTTGATTAGCCATCATGGTAGGCCTTACTCTATTTATTACTAGTTGAATGGGATTAATATCACAAGTATTTAAAATTCCAACAACTCTATCTGCATCTCTTACTGCTGATAATTCTGGATTTGTAACTACTATGGCTTCTCTAGAGGCTGCAAGAGCATTTTTAAAACCATCTTCTACCCCGGCAGGACAATCGATAAGAACATATTCAAATTTTTCACTTAGTAAATTGCTTATTTTTTTCATATCATCAGGTTTCATCCAGTCAAGCATTCTTGGATCTCCTGCTGGTAACAAAGCTAAATTTGGTTCTTGTTTATGTCTTACTAAGGCTTGATCTAAGCGACAATTGTTGTCAAGGACATCTTGTGCAGTATAAATTATTCGATTCTCTAGCCCTAAGAGTAAGTCTAGATTTCTTAATCCAAAATCTGCATCAAGAACAGCAGTTGATGCTCCACTGTTAGCTAATGCAATTCCAAGATTTGCTGTTAAGGTTGTTTTACCAACACCACCTTTCCCTGAACAAATTAAAATAGTGCGATTAGTTTTCGCCAAGATAAATTTATAGTTTGAATAGATAATAAGGTAAATTTTTGATATTAAAAACAACAAAAATTAAGTAAATCTAAAATTGTTATTCCTAATTAACTTATTTTTCAAAACCTTGCTTTATTTTAAGAATTTATTAATAAAGGTTTGATTACAATTTTACCCCTTTCAAGGATGGCAATTTCTGGATAATTATTTTTAGGCTTTTCTTTAGGACCAATTGCAATAGTTTTATTAATCCTTAATTGGAGAGCATTCAAATATAAAGAAGAAATTGTTGATTCGTCATTGCCATTTTTTCCAGCGAATGCGACGCCACATAATTTTCCCCAAACATAAATGTTCTTTTTAGCGGATATTTGTGCTCCAGGATTCACATCTCCCAGTATGAAAAGATTTCCGTTTGAAGATATTTGATCTCCTGAACGTACCACTCCAAAATGTGTTAGGTCTTTGTTATGGGATTGGTCTTCAATTTTTGGATTAAATTTGTAAAAATACTTATTAGAAAAATTACCATTAATTTGTAAAGATTTTGCTGTAATAACTGCTTCTCTGCAGGATGAATAAATATGTGTCAATTTGATATTTGATTTCAATAATAATTCTTTAAATCCTAATAATTCTTCACAAGAGATTTTTTTTTCATCAGTGTATAGAATTGCTTTAATGTTTTTATTAACTGTATCAATTTGATAAATAGCTTGATTTAGTCCCGCAATAGATTCTGAGTAAAAACAATTTATTAATTTATTATTGTCTTTGATTTTTAATTGCATTATGAATTTTCTTTTAAATTAATAATTTTTGTTGAGATATCTTCCTGTATACATGATGGGTAAATTAATAATGAATTTTCTTGATTTTGTGTAAGAATTTTGATTAAGGCAGACTCTCTATCTAATTCTTTTAAAGTATTGCCATTCCAAACTTTTAAAGAATTATTTGATTCAAAACCATTAAACTGTTTTTCTTTAATACCGCAAAATAATGTTGGGTCAAAATTAAACTTAGCAGTCATTTGTCTTGCGAAAGCAAGCAATTCAAGCTTATCAATATTGCTTAGAAAATTAATATTTGCTGCTTTTAGTAAACTTCTATTTATAAACATTTCGCAAAGTGTTGATATAGGCTTTGGAGACTCATCTTTCCATTTGTTCAAATGATAATAAAGCCTAATATCATCATTAGATAGGAAATCCTTAACATCAAGTGATTGAGGGTTAAAAATCCAGCTTTTCAGACATTCATCAATCCAAATTTTATTATTAAATTCACTTCTAATTTTTATAAAGATATTCTCTAAAATCCAAGTACAAATCTCATTAATCCTATGATTGTATATACTTCTATACATAATATTTCTCAATATTAAAAAATGTTCAATGGCAATAACTCCTTTAGGTTTTATAGCGATACCTCCATCTGGAGAGAATGTAAGCGCGGAGATAATTCTTTCTAAATCAACTAAACCATACTTCGTTCCAGTATTGTAGCTATCTCTTAAAAGATAATCTAATCTGTCGCAGTCAATTTCACTACTAATTAAAGTTTTTAGAGGATGGGATATTAAATTTTTAGAGGAAAATAATTCACCAATTTTTTTAGGTAGGGCACCATCATATTTTCTTAGAATTGAATTGATAGGCTCATGATTATTTATTAAAAGTTTTGACCAATCCTCATGCTTATGATTAAAAACTTGCTCACTTGTGTGACTAAGAGGTCCATGCCCTACGTCATGTAAAAGTGCTGCTCCAAATAATGTGAATTTATGAGTTTCGAATTTAGGGTCAATTTCTACAAGCCTTTTATAAATTTTTCTTGCGACACAAAATACGCCAATAGAATGAGTAAATCTGCTTGACTCAGCGCCATGAAAAACTAACGATGCCGTACCGAGTTGTTTAATTCTTCGAAGTCTTTGAAATGCATCAGTTTCTATTAATTCCATAATCATTACTTCCTCATCCTTTGAACTATCAATTACAATTTCTTTATGAATAGGATCATGGAAAATTCTTTTTTTATACATTTTATTGAATTCTTTAAAATTTAATTAAATTATTTATCATTTTTCGAATAATCTTTTAACTCCTTATTTATCTCAACAAGATCTTTTAGGGAATGTTCATCAATACTATCTAATAGGGAGTTTAAATAAATTTCAGCATCCTTTACCCATTTGTCATCAAGGCTTCCAAAATCTTTTGCTTCTGAAAAATCTAAGACTTTATCAGGAATAATTCCTCTCCCTTGAATATTATTTCCATTAGGCGTTAAGTAACTAGCAACAGTTATTGCTATCCCGCTATCTTCGCTTAAACTTTTTAGTGATTGAATTAAACCTTTACCGTATGTTTGTTTACCAATAAGAGCAGACCTTTGATTATCCTGTAATGCGCCTGCAAGAATTTCACTTGCACTAGCTGTTCCTTTGTTTACGATTGTGACCATAGGTCCATCGAAAAAGGTATTTTTTTCTGAAATGATCGAGTCTTTTATTCCGTCTCTATTCTTAGTTTCAACTACGAGTTTTTCTTTCAAGAAAGAGTCTGCTACCGCTATACCTGAGCTCACAAGACCTCCAGAATTGTTTCGTAGATCAAGAATTATTCCTTCAACTTCTTTTTCCTTTAGTTCCTGCAGAGCCTCCTCAATCTTTTTGGGAACACTTTCACTGAATTGAGTAATTCTCAAATAACCCAATGTGTGAGATTCATCTCTTAATCTTTTTGTTCTTACTGGTCTAAGATCAACTGATCTCCTTTCAAGATCTATCTCTTTTATCTCTTTATCCTCAGTTGAAATTTGTACGAGAACCTTTGAACCTTTTTCACCTCTAAGCTTAGAGGCTGTATTAGCGAGCCCAAGTTCTAAAGTTGATTGACCATCGACTGTCTCAATGAAAAAGCCAGAAGCTATTCCAGCATCTTCGGCAGGGGATCCAGCTAATGTAGATATCACCTTGATTTTCCCGTTACTTTCATCTACCCCAAGTTGTAATCCTACCCCATTTATTTCGCTACCTAAGTTACTTGATTTAAGCAATTCATAATCCTTAGGTCTAAGAACTCTAGTGTAAGGATCTTCTAGAGGCTTTAGCATCTCTTCGATAGCTGAATATGCATCCTCAGTTGTATCTATAGATTTTTGTAGGGTTTTTTGTCTTATTTTTTTCCATTGAATTTCATCAAAAATTTTGGGGTCATAATATCCTTCATTCACTAATGTCCATGCATCAAGTACAATCTGTTTGCTGTCACTTAGCGCGTAGGCACTAGGGATACTGAAAAATGTAGTAGTAAAAAACATAATCATGAAAATCATGACCCATTTTTTGAATAATAAAAATTTGTTAAAAGTTGATGGCATTGGGTTAAGTGTTAACACCAAATTAGTGATTTTTAAGTAAGCTCCTAGTATCAAAGCTTTTTTTTGGATGGCGAATTCTTCATCCGTTTATGATTGGTTTCAAGAAAGACTTGAAATTCAAGACATAACTGACGACGTTACTTCAAAGTACGTTCCCCCTCATGTAAACATTTTTTATTGTTTAGGAGGCATAACATTAGTATGCTTCTTAATTCAATTTGCAACTGGTTTTGCAATGACTTTTTATTATAAGCCTACTGTAACGCAAGCTTATAATTCTGTGAGCTATTTAATGACTGACGTAAGTTTTGGTTGGTTAATTAGATCTGTCCATCGTTGGAGCGCTTCAATGATGGTTTTAATGCTAATTCTTCATGTTTTTAGAGTTTACTTAACTGGAGGGTTTAAAAGGCCACGAGAACTGACTTGGGTTACAGGAGTGGTTATGGCTGTCATTACAGTTGCTTTTGGTGTTACTGGTTATTCTTTACCTTGGGATCAAGTAGGTTATTGGGCCGTAAAAATTGTTTCAGGTGTTCCTGCAGCAATTCCTATTATCGGAGACTTTATGGTAGAACTTCTTAGGGGTGGAGAAAGTGTTGGTCAATCAACTCTTACGAGATTTTATAGCTTACACACATTTGTGTTGCCTTGGTCATTAGCCGTATTTATGCTTATGCATTTTCTAATGATTCGTAAACAAGGCATTTCCGGGCCTTTATAAAATATATAATATTTTTATATACCAAAATTAAAAAGAAATATGTCAACTTTAAAAAAACCTGATTTATCTGATCCGAAATTAAGAGCTAAACTCGCAAAGGGTATGGGCCATAATTATTATGGGGAACCTGCTTGGCCAAACGATCTACTTTATATTTTTCCGGTCGTTATTCTGGGTACTATAGCTTGTGTAGTTGGACTAGCAGTATTGGACCCTGCCATGCTAGGAGATAAAGCTAATCCCTTCGCGACTCCTTTAGAGATTTTACCTGAGTGGTATTTATATCCAGTTTTTCAGATATTAAGAGTTGTCCCTAATAAACTCCTTGGGATTGCTTTACAGACTCTTATCCCTCTCGGATTGATGATTTTACCCTTTATTGAAAATGTAAATAAATTCTCCAACCCATTTAGAAGGCCATTAGCTATGGCAGTTTTCCTTTTTGGCACATTTCTAACTATTTATCTTGGTATTGGAGCTTGTTTACCAATTGATAAATCATTAACATTAGGTTTATTTTAATATCTAAAGATTCAGTAAATTAATATCTTCTTTACGTTCTCTTAGGAAGTGATGCATTAAAAGAAATCCAACAATTGTCCATGTTTGATAGGTCCTAGATTGTTGTCCAACCCAAGTACCCGTTGGCCCATCAAAGTATTCTGCCCACTCTTGTTTTGGAAGTTGATTTAATTGGCACCAATAACATTCTTCTATTAAAGAACTCATTTCCTCCATCAAAATAACATCCTCCGTTGGAAATCTTTTTTGATGCAAAAGCACAGATGCAGCAAAAAACCATAATAAGCTTGGCCAATGTCCTCCGTTATGGTAACTCCATGGCCAGTTTTTAGGATCTGAACCAGTTTTGTTTTGCCATTCCTCTACATCCATGTGTGGATGACAAATTCTCATTGGCATTTGAGCCATTAAATGCTGCCTGTTGTGTAATACCAATCTAAATAAAGCTCTTTGTTCTGGGGCAGGTAATACACCAAACATGCATGCTAAAGAATTACCTAAGCTATAGAATCTAAAATCAGGCCGACCTGTTCTAATGTTACCAATTAAATAACCACCTCTATTCTCTAACCAATCTTGCAACCATGATGGAACAACTTGAGGCTGGACATTGAACTCATTAAAGTGTTGATCATCTCCATATTGCTCGGTAGGTCTTCTCCTCAAAATTTGCATTGTTTCGCTCGTAACCCAGTAATGTTTCAGTAAAAATCTTTTTAAATCCTCTACCCATTGTCTAGTAAGAATTAAACGTTGATCTAATAATCTACTCACGTGATCTTCTCGACTTAATTCCATCAGATTAATACAACTTTTAAGGCAACCATGAAGTAAAACTTCAACTTCTAATGGAGCACCCCAAACATCCATTGGTCTGTCAATCATGAATGCACAATCTGGGACGAATAAAACTGGAGTACCCTCTAATGTTGGGTGTAATACTAAATCAAGTAGCAGTTGAATACCTCTTTGAACACTTTGGCTTTTACCAAATGAATGATCTCCACTTTTGTTCACGTAAAACCAACATAATATTGGCCACCATAAGCTTGCATCTGCAGAAGTAATTCTTCCAATTGATCTTTGGCCATAATCCCCAATCAATTTTCCTCCCTCTTCAATAAAGCTTGTTGGGAAGACACCTCTTGTTTGATAACTTGTGCTCTGAAGCTCTAAGCAAACACTTAAAAATTTTTTTACTATTTCGTATCTTTTTTGAGTTATGAGATAGATCATCACTGGGACATTATCTCTTAAGAAGATTTCCCCGTAGTTTAACTTCAAATTTTTTGTGGGATGTTCTAATGCAGCAACACTTCCTACTATTTCGCCGGAAATTTCAACAAGTGTTTTTTCAAAGTGTTCTTTTGCTTTTGTTACAATTTTGTCTTCATCAGAACTAGGCCGAACTCTTAAATTTTTTTGACTAAATCTTTCTGCCATTTTGCTGGAATTCCTACTATTTACAGCCTAGTTCGTTAATCAAAAATGAGCAGTTCAAAAAATTTAATAAAAAATATTTATTAAATGGTTGCACAAACATGGATTAATGGTCTAAGATTTTCTTCTGGGCAGAAATTCAGTTTTTTGCACAACTCATAATTTGATCTAGAAACTAATTTTAGAAAAAATATTGAGATGTATGAAAGTTACGATTTATTCTTAATTTTCAGCCAGCAGAGGGTTTTCCCTCAAATTGTTTAATTAGATTTTAATTAAACATTGCACCTGGAAAATTTAAAACTTAGGAACTGATGCTTTTATTGCGTCAATATTGGTTGAATTTGATTCAATATCAATTGAGATGTAAATGCAATAAAGGTGTGAGGTCCCGTCAAAAAATATAAAAAATGTCTTGAATTGCTGACTTAATTTTAAGTCACTTTTCTAGGCCAACGGATCTGAGATCTGGAAAGTCATTTTTGCAATTGCATGAATGCACTCTTGAGTCCTTAAATTAATTAAGGATGCTGAAACTAAATCTAGTAAGTTACTTACGTATTTAGGAAAGGCCAAGCAAATTGAGCAGATTACTCTGCAATAGGATTTGTGACACAACGGAGAGTTTGATCCTGGCTCAGGATGAACGCTGGCGGCGTGCTTAACACATGCAAGTCGAACGAACCTTCGGGTTAGTGGCGGACGGGTGAGTAACGCGTGGGAATCTGCCCTCAGGAGGGGGATAACGGTTGGAAACGACCGCTAATACCCCATATGCCGATAGGTGAAATGAATTTCGCCTGAGGATGAGCCCGCGTCTGATTAGCTAGTTGGTAAGGTAAAGGCTTACCAAGGCTTCGATCAGTAGCTGGTCTGAGAGGATGATCAGCCACACTGGGACTGAGACACGGCCCAGACTCCTACGGGAGGCAGCAGTGGGGAATTTTCCGCAATGGGCGAAAGCCTGACGGAGCAACGCCGCGTGAGGGACGAAGGCCTCTGGGCTGTAAACCTCTTTTCTCAAGGAAGAAGATATGACGGTACTTGAGGAATAAGCCACGGCTAATTCCGTGCCAGCAGCCGCGGTAATACGGGAGTGGCAAGCGTTATCCGGAATTATTGGGCGTAAAGCGTCCGCAGGCGGCCTTTCAAGTCTGCTGTTAAAGCGTGGAGCTTAACTCCATCATGGCAGTGGAAACTGATAGGCTTGAGTATGGTAGGGGCAGAGGGAATTCCCGGTGTAGCGGTGAAATGCGTAGATATCGGGAAGAACACCAGTGGCGAAGGCGCTCTGCTGGGCCATTACTGACGCTCATGGACGAAAGCCAGGGGAGCGAAAGGGATTAGATACCCCTGTAGTCCTGGCCGTAAACGATGAACACTAGGTGTCGGGGGAATCGACCCCTTCGGTGTCGTAGCTAACGCGTTAAGTGTTCCGCCTGGGGAGTACGCACGCAAGTGTGAAACTCAAAGGAATTGACGGGGGCCCGCACAAGCGGTGGAGTATGTGGTTTAATTCGATGCAACGCGAAGAACCTTACCAGGGTTTGACATCCTGCGAACCTCTTAGAAATTTGAGGGTGCCTTCGGGAATGCAGTGACAGGTGGTGCATGGCTGTCGTCAGCTCGTGTCGTGAGATGTTGGGTTAAGTCCCGCAACGAGCGCAACCCACGTTTTTAGTTGCCAGCATTTAGTTGGGCACTCTAGAAAGACCGCCGGTGATAAACCGGAGGAAGGTGTGGATGACGTCAAGTCATCATGCCCCTTACACCCTGGGCTACACACGTACTACAATGCTACGGACAAAGGGCAGCAAACTCGCGAGAGCTAGCAAATCCCATAAACCGTGGCTCAGTTCAGATCGTAGGCTGCAACTCGCCTACGTGAAGTAGGAATCGCTAGTAATCGCAGGTCAGCATACTGCGGTGAATACGTTCCCGGGCCTTGTACACACCGCCCGTCACACCATGGAAGTTGGCCATGCCCGAAGTCGTTACTCCAACCCTTGTGGAGGAGGACGCCGAAGGTGGGGCTAATGACTGGGGTGAAGTCGTAACAAGGTAGCCGTACCGGAAGGTGCGGCTGGATCACCTCCTAACAGGGAGACAACAAAATGTTTTGATATAAATTTTGTCACCTTAGGTCGATCGGTATCTCAGATTTTCATAATTGAAAATTTCAGTTTCTAAGTTTTTTCTAGGTCACCCATTTTTCCTGGGCCATTAGCTCAGGTGGTTAGAGCGCACCCCTGATAAGGGTGAGGTCCCTGGTTCAAGTCCAGGATGGCCCATATCTCTATTATTGGGGGTATAGCTCAGTTGGTAGAGCGCCTGCTTTGCAAGCAGGATGTCAGCGGTTCGAGTCCGCTTACCTCCACTGAATACCACCTTTCTAAAGAGAAGGAATATTTGGGATCGATTTTAATCTGAATGAATCTAGCTTCCTATTATTTAAACTAATTAATAAGATGCTGGACTCAATGAATTTTTAAATTCTTTGTTTTCAGAGAACCTTGAGAACTGCATAGATTTTTTCAAGACAATAAGCATCTTTTAAGATGCAGATTTATTATTGGTGCTTATGCATTAATAACAATTCTATTGAGCTGATGCTTCAATTTTTTGAAGTTATTGGTCAAGCTACAAAGGGCTCACGGAGGATACCTAGGCACATAGAGGCGATGAAGGACGTGGTTACCTGCGATAAGTCTCGGGGAGTTGGAAGCACACTTTGATCCGGGAATTTCCGAATGGGGCAACCCCTTGAACGACCAACTGAATATATAGGTTGGTGCGAGCTAACCCAGCGAACTGAAACATCTTAGTAGCTGGAGGAAGAGAAAGTAAATAACGACTCCCTCAGTAGCGGCGAGCGAACGGGGAAAAGCCCAAACCGATAGTCTTGACTATCGGGGTTGTGGGACAGCAACGTGGATCAACAATTCTAGAAGAAGCGTTTGAATGGCGCGCCACAGAGGGTGAAAGCCCCGTAATCGAAAGATGAGTTGACCTAGCTGTATCCCGAGTAGCACGGAGCACGTGGAATTCCGTGTGAATCTGCGAGGACCACCTCGTAAGGCTAAGTACTACTATGTGACCGATAGTGAAACAGTACCGTGAGGGAAAGGTGAAAAGAACCCCGGAAGGGGAGTGAAATAGAACATGAAACCGTGAGCCTACAAGCAATGGGAGCCCGACTAATCGGGTGACCGTGTGCCTGTTGAAGAATGAGCCGGCGACTTATAGGCACTGGCGGGTTAAACCGAAAATGGTGGAGCCACAGCGAAAGCGAGTCTGAATAGGGCGTTTGTCAGTGTTTATAGACCCGAACCTTGGTGATCTAACCATGGCCAGGATGAAGCTTGGGTGATACCAAGTGGAGGTCCCAACCGAATGAAGTTGAAAATTCATCGGATGAGCTGTGGTTAGCGGTGAAATGCCAATCGAACCAAGAGCTAGCTGGTTCTCCCCGAAATACGTTTAGGCGTAGCGTCTAGTGCTCCAGCAGGGGGGTAAAGCAACCATTTCGGTGCGGGCTGCGAAAGCGGTACCAAATCGATATGAACTCTGAATACCCTGTGTGTAACTAGGCAGTCAGACTGTGGGGGATAAGCTCCATAGTCAAGAGGGAAACAGCCCAGACCGCCAGCTAAGGTCCCAAAATTAACGCTAAGTGATAAAGGAGGTGGGATTGCCCAGACAACCAGGAGGTTTGCCTAGAAGCAGCCATCCTCAAAGGAGTGCGTAATAGCTCACTGGTCGAGCGATCCTGCGCCGAAAATGAATGGGGCTAAGCGTTATACCGAAGCTGCGGATAATTTATTTATGGTAGGGGAGCGTTCTATGTTGGGTGAAGCGTTAGCGTAAGCGGGCGTGGACGGCATAGAAGTGAGAATGTCGGCTTGAGTAGCGAAAACATGGGTGAGAATCCCATGCCCCGAAACCCTAAGGGTTCCTCCGGCAGGCTCGTCCGCGGAGGGTTAGTCTGGACCTAAGGTCAGGCCGAAAGGCGTAGTCGATGGATAACAGGTCAATATTCCTGTACCAGATGTGTTTTGGGAAGGGGGACGGAGAAGGCTAGCCAATCCAGATGTTGGTTACTGGTTCAAGCGTTCAAGGCTTTGAGAGATGGTGAAAACATCTTGAGCTGAGGCGTGAGTACGAGCTGCTACGGCAGCGAAGTTGGTGATGTCATGCTTCCAAGAAAAGCCCTATACCCGTTAAGACACAAATGCCAGTACCCGAAACCGACACAGGTAGGGTGGTAGAGAATACCGAGGGGCGCGAGATAACTCTCTCTAAGGAACTCGGCAAAATGGCCCCGTAACTTCGGGAGAAGGGGTGCCAGCGAGAGCTGGTCGCAGTGAAGAGGCGCAAGCGACTGTTTACCAAAAACACAGGTCTCCGCTAAGTCGCAAGACGATGTATGGGGGCTGACACCTGCCCAGTGCCGGAAGGTTAAGGAAGCTGGTTAGCTTTTAGCAAAGCTAGCGACTGAAGCCCCGGTGAACGGCGGCCGTAACTATAACGGTCCTAAGGTAGCGAAATTCCTTGTCGGGTAAGTTCCGACCCGCACGAAAGGTGTAACGATTTGCGCGCTGTCTCGGAGAGAGGCTCGGCGAAATAGAATTGTCTGTGAAGATGCGGACTACATACACCCGGACAGAAAGACCCTATGAAGCTTTACTGTAGCTTGATATTGTGCTCGGGCTCTGAATGCGCAGAATAGGTGGGAGACATTGATATAGTGCTTGTGGGTACTATTGAGTCAACGGTGAGATACCACTCTTTCAGAGCTAGGGTTCTAACGCTTACCCGTTATCCGGGAAGCGGACAGTATCTGGTGGGCAGTTTGACTGGGGCGGTCGCCTCCTAAAAGGTAACGGAGGCGCACAAAGGTTCCCTCAGGCTGGTTGGAAATCAGTCGTTGAGTGCAAAAGCAGAAGGGAGCTTGACTGTGAGACCTACAAGTCGAACAGGGACGAAAGTCGGTTTTAGTGATCCGACGGTTCTGCGTGGAAGGGCCGTCGCTCAACGGATAAAAGTTACTCTAGGGATAACAGGCTGATCTCCCCCAAGAGTTCACATCGACGGGGAGGTTTGGCACCTCGATGTCGGCTCATCGCAACCTGGGGCTGAAGTCGGTCCCAAGGGTTGGGCTGTTCGCCCATTAAAGCGGTACGCGAGCTGGGTTCAGAACGTCGTGAGACAGTTCGGTCCATATCCGGTGTATGCGCAGGAATATTGAGAGGATTTCTCCCTAGTACGAGAGGACCGGGAGGAACGCACCTCTGGTGTGCCAGTTATCGTGCCAACGGTAAACGCTGGGTAGCCATGTGCGGAGTGGATAACCGCTGAAAGCATCTAAGTGGGAAGCCCACCTCAAGATGAGTATTCCCATGGCATAAGCCAGTAAGGTCACGGGAAGAACACCCGTTGATAGGCTCTACGTGGAAGCTTGGTAACAAGTGCAGCGGAGGAGTACTAATAGACCGAGGGCTTGACCAAATAAACTCTTTTTATTGAATTGAAATATAAATTTCTATGCAGTTCTCAAGGTTCATACTATCCTGGTGTTCATGGCGATGTGGAACCACTCCGATCCATCTCGAACTCGGTTGTGAAACGCATAAGCGGCGAAAATATTTAGGGGGTAGCCCCTTGAGAAAATAGCTCGATGCCAGGTAAAAAATTCTAAAAGGGCGTACTTTCTACATATGCCCTTTTTTTATTGCTGACAAAAATCACACCAATGTGTACCTCTCCCTAATACCTTTTTTCTTTGAATTAAATTATTACATTTTTTACATTTTTTACCAGCTCTTCTATAAACATTTGCTTGCATAGAATAATCTCCATTAATCCCTTCTAAATCTCTGAAGTCACTGAAAGTTGTGCCACCTGAACCAATACTTTTTTTTAAAACTTTAATAATTGAATTTTTCAATCTAATTAATTCCTCATTATTAATTGTTCTCGCTTCTCGAAATGGTGATATGCCAGCTTCATAAAGGCTTTCATCTGCATAGATGTTTCCTATGCCAGCAATTATCTTTTGATCTAATAAAACAGATTTTACAGATTTAGTACGTTTAGAGAATTCTTTGTTTAAGTAACTTAAATTGAAATTTTTCTCAAAAGGCTCTGGTCCAAGAGAACCAAGACCATTAATAATTTCTTTTGGATCTAATCCTTCTTTTACCCACCATATTTGCCCAAAACTTCTAACATCTACAAATCTAAGTTCATTGTTACTCTTGTCAAAGAATCTTACTCTTGTATGCTTGCAAGGAGGTTTTCTAGTTGTAATCCAATTAAAATAACCCGTCATCCTTAAATGAATAATTAAATAACCATTATCTTTGTATGAAGGATTAAAATTCTTTTTAGAAGATTTTGAATATTTTTTTAAATTAGCAATTAAATATTTACCTCTTCTTTGCCATTTGCCAATTTTTGAGTTATTTACTCCTCTTATAAACTCATCTTTATCTTTTGGAAAAGCTATAGTTGAAGATCTTAAAATTTTGATATCTTCAATAATAAAATTTTTGAGTTTTTTTTCTAAACCTCTTCTGACGGTCTCAACTTCAGGTAGTTCTGGCAAACTCTTAATAAAGTTCTAATTCACTTTCTGCATAATTAGCTGTAGTATTTCCTCCATCGGTTCCGCTTATTCCATAAAAATTAGTTTTTTCAAATTTGACAGTAATATTATATTTTGTCCCTGACTTATCTATAGATGCAACTTTTCCTGGCTCATTGTACCAATAAGATTCGCGTCTTTTGATGCGAACAATATCTCCTCTTTTAATTTCCATTTTGTTTTCAGTACCTTTAATTAAGAATAACTGATAGAAAT
>CACNWD010000008.1 GCA_902624085.1 uncultured Prochlorococcus sp. | reverse complement strand
AAAAATCACAGAATAAACTTTTGTAGATCTGTCTGTATTAATAGCCCTTCTTATTGTGTTTTAAATTTTTTAATCATACCTAAAAGTCAATATAATATCCCCTTTTTAGGTATTGATTTTGTATCTCTACCTAATTATCATTTAATAGTTTTAGATTTTCAACCTTCATTGATTATCAGTAAGCAATTTGATAAAGACTTATTACAAACACTTTTGACAATAAAGGATAAGTTTCATCAAGAAGTGCCAATGGCTGCAAAAATGTCAGATCAAATAGCCCAATTTTTTTCTCCAGCAGTTATTTGGTCTAAATTGCCAAAAGAGGAAAGAAGTGAAAATTTGATTAATGATAATTTATTTCCAACTTTTCAAAAATATTTGGATTTATATTTAAATATTCTTTTTAGAGCTGAAGAGGTTGACTTAAAAGTTCAAAAAGAATTAATTAATGGACAAATTCAATATCTTGAATATAGAAAATCCAAAGACCCTGCAAGACCAATGCTTAAAGTTTTATTTGGAGAAACCTTTACAGAGTCATTAATAAATAATTTATTATTTAGAATCATATAAATACACGTAAAGAAATGTATGGATAAAATATCAGTCTTATTTGTCTGCTTAGGTAATATTTGTAGGTCTCCTGCCGCAGAGGCAATTTTTCAAAGTTTAATTAATGATAAAGGAATTGGTAATCAATTTATTGTGGATTCAGCAGGGACCGGTAGTTGGCATGTAGGTAAAAAAGCTGATTCAAGGATGAGATTTGCAGCTAAACAGAGAAATATTAATATCACAAGTAATGCAAGACAAATTATAGAAGATGATTTTCTTAATTTTAATTATATATTAGTTATGGATAATTCTAACTTTAATAATGTTGTTGATTTCAAGAATCGAGTAAAAGGTTCAGATTTTGCAAAAATTTTAAAGATACAAGACTTTTCTTCAATTTTTACTGAGAAAGAAGTTCCTGATCCATATTTTGGAGGAGATGCTGGTTTTGATCATGTTCTTGATATCTTGGAGGATTCTGTAAGCTGTTTTTTAGAGAATATTACTTAATTCAAAGATGTAATTCCTTTGGAATCTTTTCTAAATAAATTTCTAAAATCTTCCCAACAACTTGATTTATTGTATAGTCATCACTAATTATTTCTATAGCATCTTCAGCTTTAGTTAAAGGTGAAATTTTACGATTTGAATCATCAAAATCCCTCTTCTCTATTTCATTTTTCAACTGTTCAAAATCAATATTGCCTTGACCCATTGCTTCTAACTCATTTTTTCTTCTTCTTGCTCTTTCCTCAATAGTAGCTGTGAGAAAAATTTTCAATTCTGCATGTGGAAATACTTTAGAACCAATATCTCTCCCTTCAGCTACTATTCCTCCTGCCTCTCCGATTTTTCTTTGCTCTTTAACTAGAAATTCTCTAACTTCCTTTATTGAGGAGATTGATGAAACGATAGAGCTTATTTCTTGAGTACGAATCTTGTCGGTAACATTATGATTATTGATAATTACATTCTGCTTAGACCCTGAGACTGATTTAAATTGTATGGAAATATCACTTAAAAAAGAATTTAAATCTTCACTATTACCATAATTGATTTTTTCTTTTATTAAATACCAACTTAACGCTCTATACATAGCTCCAGTATCAAGAAAAATAAATTTTAATTTTTTAGCGACTAATTTAGTTACAGTACTTTTACCTGAACCTGCTGGTCCATCTATTGCGATAATAGGATCTCTCTTCATGAGAAAAACATGATCAATTAATCTGGTACTTCCGCATATTATCGCACCTGTGAGCATGGTTATATTGATTTCAGATGTTGATCTTTTTAAATTAAAAGCATTCACATGTTCGAGATATTCTACTTTTATATCTTTATCTTTTAGTTTTTTCATGATTTTTTTTAACTCAATCGTTTTTGTTTGATTAAATATTTGCTTAGTACGAAATAACTCTGCGGAAAATAACTTTAATTTTTCCCTATCATTTTTTAATAAAAGATTATTGCGAGAACTATATGGTATCCCATCAATATCCCTTTGAGTATCAATAGATTTAATTGCTACCTTAATATTATTTTTCGCTATCATTTCTTTGATAATCAATAATTGTTGCCAATCTTTTTCCCCTAGAAAAATTACTTCTGGTTTTACAATATTTATTAACCTATTAACGACAGTGCAAACTCCATCAAAATGTCCCTCCCTTGATATCCCACATAAAGTTTTTGATAAGTTTTCTGATGCTTTTAAATAGTTAATTTTTTTTTGATTTTTAGGATATATTTCATCCACACTAGGTATGAAGATCGCATCAGCTCCAGCAGCAAAAGCTAAATCAATATCTTTATTAATAGTTCTTGGATAACTGCTTAAATCTTTTTTATCATTAAATTGAAGAGGATTAATGAAAATACTTAATAATACTAAATTCTCTTTTAATTTTTTAGCCTCTCGAATTAACTCTTTATGTCCCCGGTGTAAATTCCCCATAGTAGGGACAAAACTTATACCTTTTTGATTACTCAGTCTCAATTCATTGAGTTCTTTAATTGTTTTTAGAATGATTCGAGTCACTTTTTGGTTTACAAAATAAATCTTTTAACGAATAATTACTGGACAAAACTAATCTTAATAGGAATATCTATATAGGAGAAGTTTATCATTCAATTACTTATGGATTACAAAACATCTGGAGTTGATATTGAAGCAGGAAGAGAATTTGTATCTGAAATCAAAGAAGCTGTTGAAAAAACGCACTCACCTAATGTAATTAAAAGTATTGGAGGCTTTGGTGGCCTATTCAAATTACCATTAAATAAATATAAAAATCCTGTCTTGGTTTCAGGAACAGATGGAGTTGGAACAAAATTAGAGTTGGCGCAAATAAAAAATTTTCACTTTGAGGTGGGCATTGATTTAGTGGCAATGTGTATTAACGATATTATTACGACTGGCGCATCTCCATTATTTTTTCTTGATTATATTGCGACTGGAAAACTAGATAAGAATCAACTGAAAAACGTAATTCTAGGAATTGCAAATAGTTGTAAAGAAAATAATTGTTCATTATTAGGTGGTGAAACAGCTGAGATGCCTGGTTTTTATTCCCAAAATAAATATGATTTGGCGGGATTTTGCGTTGGAGTCGTAGAAGAAGAAAAATTAATAGATGGTAAAAATATCAAAGAAAATGACTTGATAATTGCGATTGAAAGTAGTGGAATTCATAGCAATGGATTCAGTTTGGTAAGGAATGTAATCCAAAATGTTGAAAATATAGAAGATAAATTCGAAAAGATAACTAATTTAAATTTTTATGATGAGCTTTTAAAACCCACAAAGATATATTCAAATTTGATGAAACAAATTTTATTAGAAAATATTGAAATTAAAGGTATGGCTCATATTACTGGAGGCGGTATTCCTGAAAATTTACCAAGATGCATGCCTTCAGATTTCATACCTCATATTTTTCGAGATTCATGGGATATTCCATATATTTTCAAATTCCTAAGGGAATTCGGACAAATCCCTGAAAATGACCTTTGGAATACATTTAATTTAGGAGTCGGATATTGTCTCGTTATAGACAAGCAATATAGGCAAGAAGTTTTTAATATTTGCGAATCGCAGGGTTTTTCAAGTTGGGAGATTGGAAAAATATTTAATAAAAAGGAATCAAATGTAAATCAATTGATAAATGGAATTTCTTTTTAGGATTTATTAATTTTTTTTAATTAAGGAACAATCAATATTTTTTATACACAAATAAAAAAGTAAGATGTAATATAGTAAACAATGAACTAAAAAAAAGTACGTTTAATTAGTTAGATTTATTAACCTTATGCCTTTTGAAAATAATAAGAGAATTACTCGTAGAAGAAGCTCTGCTGGACCTACTCCTCCAAGGAGACCTGCTGGAAATTCATCGGAATTTAACAGTCGTCAAAATCAAGGGCCAAGGCCAACTTTCTTGACATTGAGAGACCATGGAAAAGTTTTTGTGGCTGATTTGCCTAATTTATCTGATGGTCAATTAGCTCATATAAGTAAAGAAGCTAATGAGGTTCTAAATAGTTTAGAAAAAAGATTAGATGACTTAGAAAATGAATCAAATGTAAGTAGTCCAGAAAATGATACTTTGATAAAAGCTTCAACTAAAAGAGATGTTACATTAAGATTTATCAAATCAATAGAAGAAGAACAAGAACATAGGAAAAATAATCCTGCCCTAAGAGATGCCGCCTCTGAATCTTTGCCAAGAACTTTCCTTGAAGTCGCTAGACATAGACTTCCTGGAGCAACTTTTGACTCACTTTTAAGAGAGGCTCTTGAAGCTTGTTCTGTTGAGGATCAAGTTGAAGAGGTGTCTGTGAGAGAAAGATCGAAAGAAACAGTGAAAATAATGGATATTCCATCTTCTAACACTAATACATCTCTAATTGTTAGTATCAATTCAGAAAACGTAAACAGTAATGAAAATTAGTGGTGAATCAATAAATCATTTTTTGTCTAATAAAGTTACTGAAAAAATCCAAATAACAAATAAAAATAACGAAAAAATATTATGTAATCATTGCATGAGAACTTTATCTAATGGTATTAGATGTATGGGTATTTGCGTTTCTGATAATGATTATTGAATAAGAAGTTAAAGTACTTACTAAAGTTATCGATAATTATTTCGTCAAATTTATTCTCAGTCTGTTATTTGACTTTATATTCATTGGACAACTATTCCTCAATAAATATTTCTAAACTTGCTGAAAATGTTCTTTATTTAAACGATTTGAAATTTAAGATCACTAATCAAAATCTTGTTTTTAGGAATGTTTATTAGTAAATATTTAAAAAATTTAAGAAGTTGGCACTCAGCTTGGAACTAAGTTTTGAATCGTAAAAATCAGAAGATAATTTGCCTATAACCCCAACTTAAATTTAGAAAAATATTCTAAATTTGTGCAAATAAGTATTGCAAGAGGAAATATCGAAAAGGAAGTTACTATCTATTATGCTTGGATAAAAGAAGATCCATTTATGAATTATGTTTATTTTGATTATTCAATAGATGTATAACTTTTTTGATCTTTAAATCAAAATGTAGGAAAATAATAGTAGTAATGGAAATGGCGATAAGTTCCTCTATTTCCTATCGTTTCCTACCAATAAAAGGCATTTGAGATACAAAAACCGGTACGCCAAACTTAAGTTTTTAGAACGATTTATAGGGGTAATAGTCCTAAAAATAAAGAAGGCGGCACCCAGATTCGAACTGGGGATAAAGGATTTGCAATCCTCTGCCTTACCACTTGGCCATGCCGCCGAAAAAGATTTATCAACTCTCATTAAATATCCTAACAGTAGAAAGACTAATTCTTTACTAATTATTTCTAATGGACATGGAGAAGATGTAATAGCGTCTGTAATTATTAAAGAATTATTATCATTGAGAAAATTTAATAATATTGAAGTAATGCCATTGGTTGGAGATGGAAGGATTTTTGATAATTTAAAATCTCAAAAGATCACTAAAATTGGTTATCAGAAGGTATTGCCTAGTGGAGGTTTTAGTAATCAAAGTTTCAAAGGATTTTGGAGTGACTTAAAAGAAGGGATGCTTATTTACCTTTTTAAGAATTGGTTAGAGTTAATGAAAAAGCCGAGAGACTATCAAGTTTTAGCTATTGGAGATTTACTGCCTTTGTTTTTTGCTTGGAGTTCTAAATGTAATTTTGGATTTATAGGTACTCCGAAAAGCGACTATACCTGGATGAGTGGACCAGGAAAATCAATTTTTGATTTCTATCATAAATTAAAAGGCTCTGAGTGGGATCCATGGGAAATGTATATAATGAGATCTGATTTATGTAAATTTGTAATTGTAAGAGATGAAATAACATCAAAAAATTTAAAGAGTAAAGGGATTGATGCTCAATTTTTTGGTAATCCAATGATGGACTGTCTTCAAGATGAGTTGATAGATAAGGATATTATTGAAAACTATACAAAGGTTATTTTATTAATAGGTAGTCGCTTCCCTGAAGCATTTAATAACTTAGATATTTTCTTGAATTATTTAAATGATTTTGACTTTCCAAGAAAATGTTTAATTTTTATTCCTTTAAGTTCAAATGCAAATATATTTGAGATTGAGAAACATATAGTTAATTATCAATTTTTTAGAAACCAATCTTCTTCTTTTTCTCTTGGGGAAGAATCTGTATGGTTAAAGAATAAAATGACACTTCTTTTAGGAAAAAACAAATTTAATAATTGGGCATATTTAGCACAAGTTGGACTAGCCAATGCGGGAACTGCTACAGAGCAAATTTGCGGTTTAGGTATTCCATCTTTATCGTTGCCAGGGGAAGGTCCACAATTTACAAAATCTTTTGCGAAGCGGCAACAAAGATTGTTAGGAGGAAGTGTTTCCCTATGTGAGAGTAAGGATAGTTTTCATGAAAAACTACTTTATCTTCTAGAAAATAAAAAATTTAGAGTTCGTCAAGGACGGATTGGTAAAGAGAGAATGGGTGCTCCAGGTGCTAGTAAAATTATCGCAGATTTTATTACTTCAAAATTGCAGTATTATTGAAGAAATACGTGCTTTTCTATGTATCCTATTAATGATCGTGAATATCTAAAAATATGTGCAAAGATAGCATGTGAAATGAGTATAAGTTTATCTTCTGCGAAGAAAAAAGTAGAGATTCAGATTTCTCAACAAAATTTAAAAACCATTGAAGAAAAACGAAAGATTGCTTCTGATGTTCTTGAATTATGTAAGAAAGAGAATTCTCAGGGAGGGGGATCAGTTCAACTATTTGATGAACTTATGGAATCATTAAATAATGACGATAATTTTTTAGTTGAAGATTAAATAATTAATGATCAAAAATATTGATAAAATGTTGAATATCCAATTCAGAGTGAATAGGTATTGCAGCGAAACATTTCTGAGCGATCTCATATCTCTTCTCTCTCTTTAAAATTAAGGTTAATTTTTCCATGGCCTTTATTAAATACTTGACATCATTAGCGGCATAATTTATCTGATCTTGAGATAAATTTTCTTCATTGCCCCAATCACTGCTTTGAGATGATTTGTCTAGTTCAATGCCTAAGAGTTCATTGATTAAATCTTTTAGACCATGTTTATTGGTATAGGTACGAGCTAGTTTACTAGCAATTTTAGTACAGAATATATTTTGAGTTTCAATTGTAAGATTGCATTTCAAAGCAGCAACATCAAATCTTGCATAATGAAAAATTTTCATTATTCTTTTATCTTCAAGTAAATTTTGAATTCTTTTCGCTTTTCGACTCCCAATCTCAATTTTTATACATGATGTCAAATTTGACTCATTACAAATTTGTACAAGACATAATCTATCTCTCCCATGGTAGAGACCCATCGCTTCAGTATCGACTGCTAAATATTTTGAGCTTTTATATTCATTAAATAATTCTTCTGTAAGATCATTCTCACAAAAACTTATTTTTTCTGAGTAAATGTCGTTTTTGAGCATCTTTAAAAACAATGTTTTTAGTATACATTGATAATAAAATATAAGTGTTTAGATTTTCGTTGAATATTGATTTGATAATGCATAACTATTGATAAAAGTTCATGCTATATTTATTTAAATTTTTAAATTTGTAGAAATATTTATAAATGAATTATTATTATGGATCTACTTTACTATTAACGGTACTTTTAGCTATTGGTTTATTTTTTTTTCTGAAAGCATCAAGCAAAGATAGGACTACAATGATAGATATTTCTTCTTCTAAAAAACCTATTGAGGTATTAAATGAAGTTTCTAATTGGCTTAAATCAAGAGGTTGGCAGCAAATAAAAGTTAATTCTGAAAAAAAAATTCTAACTTTTAAAGGTCAGGTTGTTTCTAGTAGGTCTTTAGCAATTTTTTTATCAATATTAGGCTGTTTAGGTTCATGCTCATTGGGCTTAGTTATTGTACAAATTTATCCAGTATTAAAATGGTGGCCTATCCTTCTCGGTTTAGTTGGAGGTCCAATATCTGGTTTTGCATACTTTAAAAATTCGCAAAGAGAAGAAATATTTGAATTTAAATTAATTAACGAAAATCAAAGAAAATCTACACAATTAAGACTTAGCGCTCACAGAGATGAATTAATAGCTTTTGAAAACGACCTTAAAGATAAATTAGAATTGAAGAGTGATGGCTCATTATTTAAGACGCCTATATAATTTTTAATCATAGATATTTTTTTCTTTACAATATTTTTCTAAATCAATATCGTGCAACCAATCCTGAGGTTTAGTAAAGATTTTTGTCAATAAATCTTCTCTTGAATTCTCTACGGAATTATGTCCATATTCCCATCGCACTAGGGGTGGTAGCGACATTAGTATTGATTCTGTTCGACCATTTGTTTGCAGGCCAAAGATGGTACCTCTGTCCCAAACCAAATTAAATTCTACATATCTTCCTCTTCTATATAATTGAAATGCCCTCTCATCTTCGGAGTAAGGGTGATTCATTCTTTTAAGAACAATTGGTTCATATGCAGGTAGGAAAGCATTTCCACAATTTTCTGCTAGAAGAAATAAATCTTCCCAACTCAAATTTATCGTACCAATTTGTTTAGACATTTTATTAGCATCGCCATTCTGATTGTTACCCTTATAAATTTCTCCTGACCCGTCTTGGTAATCATAAAAAATCCCTCCGATACCTCTAGATTCTTTTCTATGTTTTAAGTAAAAATATTCATCACACCATGGTTTAAAAACTTTATGAAGATTAATATTGATTTTATTACAAGCATCGAGGTGTTTCTCATGAAAATTTTTCACATCTGAAAGGTATGGGTAAAAGGGGGTGAGATCAGCTCCCCCTCCAAACCACCAGACAGGTCCAGCTTCAAAATATCTGTAATTTAAATGAACGGTAGGTATAAAGGGATTTCGTGGGTGTAAGACCATAGATGTACCCGTTGCAAACCATTCATGTCCTTTCGCTTCCGGTCTTTGGGATATTATTGATTCTGGTAATTGTTTGCCGTAGACCTCTGAAAAATTTACTCCAGCTTGTTCAAATACTACACCATTCTTTAAAACTTTCGAAATCCCTCCGCCTCCTTCTGGTCTAATCCAAGATTCTCGATTAAATTTTTCCTTGCCATCTAGCTTTTCTAAACCATTACAAATATTTCCTTGTAAATTCAGTAAAAGTTCTTTAACTTTTTCTCTTGATTTGTGAGGAGGTTTATTTGTCATCAATTTTCTTAGTTAATTTCGCGATTTTTGATCAATTTAGAGTTTACCCTTATAATTCTATCAGGGGGATTTATTCATTATTTGTCGGTTCGGCTTAGTTCTAATTCTATTGTAGTGTCGGCTAACTTATAAAAAGTATTCAGAATTTTGATGACAACTGTTGAAGAAGCGAATCATGCCTTGTCGAAGATACTTGATACTGGTTCCCAAAAGAATGTTATTGAGTTGGGTTGGATAAAAAATGTTAGGGTTGCAGTGCCAAGATCGATTATTACTTTAGCATTACCATCTTATGCAAATTCCCAGAGAGATAGAATAGTTCAAGAAGCAAGAAAAATATTACTCAACTTTCCTGATATTGAAGATGTTCAGATTGAATTAGATAATACTGCTGCTCAATCAAATAATGATGAAAATAGTCCCCCTCAATTGCAGAGTATTAAAGGTATAAAGCAAGTAATTGCAGTGAGCAGTGGTAAAGGAGGTGTAGGTAAAAGTACAATTGCAGTTAATTTAGCTTGTTCCTTAGCAAAATTAGGTTTAAAGACGGGTCTTTTAGATGCAGACATATATGGCCCTAATACTCCTTCAATGCTTGGTGTGTCTGATGAGAATCCTAAAGTTAATGGGAGTGGAAATGATCAAAGATTAATACCTATTGTCAAATTTGGAATTTCGATTGTTTCAATGGGTTTTTTGATTGAGGAAGGACAACCTGTCATTTGGAGAGGACCTATGCTAAATAGTATTATTAGACAATTTTTGTATCAAGTTGAATGGAATGATTTGGATTTTTTAATCATTGATTTACCTCCTGGCACAGGCGATGCTCAAATCTCACTTGCACAATCTGTTCCAATAGGAGGTGCCATAATTGTAACTACTCCTCAAAAGGTTTCCCTTCAAGATTCTCGTAGAGGTTTGGCAATGTTTAAGCAATTAGGTGTACCTTTACTAGGGATTGTAGAAAATATGTCTGTTTTTATTCCACCAGATCAGCCAGATAAAACATATGAAATATTTGGTAATGGAGGGGGGCAACTTTTAGCAGAAGAGAACCAATTACCCCTTCTTGCCAAAATTCCAATTGAAATGCCTGTGGTCAGAGAGAGCAATTTAGGAATTCCTATAGCTATAAGTGATCCAAATACATATAGCTCAATTAAATTTAAAGAATTAGCATCATTAATTCAAAATAAATTTAAAAGTTAATGTTTGAGAGTAACTCAATCATAAAAAAAAGAAAATTTATTAACTTCAAAAGAATTAATGATATTCAAATTTTTACCTCGCCAATAACAATAATACCTTTAATTTTGGTTTTAATTTCAAGTATTTTAATTTTTAGTATTCAGAAACAAACTACATATAATGACTCATTCAAACATATCGTTTCAGGATTTATTGGTTATTTTATCGCAATTATGATCTCATATATCCCTCTTGAGAAAGTTAAAAAATTTATCATTCCATTTTATTTTTTATCACTTTTATCTTTAGTCTTAATTTACTTTATTGGTATTTCAAACTATGGTGCGCAAAGATGGCTTAGTCTAGGTTTTTTTACTTTTCAACCTTCAGAAATTGCAAAATTAACTACGGTATTTTCATTAGCGGTAGTACTGGAAAAAAAAACAATTTGTTCTTTTAGAGATCTAGTTAAACCTCTTATAATAGTTTTATTACCTTGGACATTAATATTTTTACAACCTGATTTGGGTACCTCATTAGTTTTGGTATTTTGTCTTTTGGTTATGCTCTATTGGGCGCAAATGCCAATTGAATGGATATTAATTTTTACTTGTTGTTTATTAACAGCATTATTTTCTTTTACTTATTCCAAAATCTTAATTTTTTGGATTCCACTTATGGGGTTTTTAGCTTTTAAATCCTTTAAAGCAAAAAAAATAGCTACTTTTTTGGTAGTTGTATTTCATGGATTTGTCGCTCTAATTACCCCATTTCTATGGGAATTTGTTTTGAAAGGATATCAAAAAGATAGATTAATTCTTTTTCTTGATCCTAGTCGAGATCCTTTAGGTGGAGGCTATCACTTGTTGCAAAGTAAAATTGGGATAGGCTCAGGTGGATTATTTGGTACTGGTCTTTTAAAAGGTAAGTTAACAAATCTGCAATTCATCCCTGAACAGCATACAGATTTTATTTTTAGTGCAGCAGGAGAAGAGATGGGTTTTGTTGGTTCTATGTTTATAGTCTCATTATTCTTAATTCTCATAATTTTTTTATTGAGAATTGCTAAAAATGCGAGAACGGATTTTGAGTCATTATTAGTAATTGGAATTACCTCTATTTTTCTTTTTCAAATAATTATTAATATATATATGACAATAGGTTTAGGTCCTGTGACTGGAATTCCCTTGCCATTTATGAGTTATGGCAGGACATCATTATTAGTTAATTTTATATTTATAGGAATTGCACTCTCAACATTAAAAAGATCAATATCTTTAAGAAAAAAATGAAATCTTTAATAACCTTACAAATAATACAAAAGGCTCTTTTGGATGATTATGTATCTCTTGATATTGTTGATGATGAAACTTCAAGGAGAATGTGGTGGGGGGCTATAGAAGTAATTCAAAAAGAATTTCTTCCTAATCATCTGCAAAATGGTGGATTATGGGTTGCGGCACCGTTACCAGCTTTAAATGAAAAGAAATATTTAAATAAATTAAACGGTTGGCTTTGGGCTCCAGAAGGATTCCCCTTTTTTAAAAAGGAACAGGCTAAGTTTTTGCCTTCTTACGAATCTAACCTTAATGGCGAGAAATTTAAATATAAAAGCAATTATAAAATTCTTAGTTTGAATAAATATGATAATTTTGATCCTTTTTTAATGATAGTCACCCCTACATTTCAGTGCATAATAACTATCTCAGGCGAAAAGGATAAAAAATTTTTAATAATGCGAAATGATGAAAGTAGTCTTAAGAAAGTTATTGAGTTAGTTGATATAAAATTAAAGCAAGATGATCTAGAGGAATCTAAGAAATTTCAAGATCAACTGAAAAGTTTTGGAAAATTAACTATCAATAATCAATTTACAAGTACTTTCTGGCCAGGTTTATCGATTAAATTAGCACAATTAATTCCTAATATAACTTTTCAAACTTCACTGAAAGAAAGAAGTTTTAAAACAATACTAAATTCAGAAGCTAAATTATTGGAAGCCATCTCCCATGAAGTAAGAACTCCATTGGCTACAATAAAAACTTTGATAAGTTCTACCTTAAGGAAATATAAAATGGATCAAACTCTTAGGAGTCGTTTAATAGCAATAGATAATGAATGTACTGAACAGATCGATAGATTTGGTTTAATTTTTAATGCTGCTGAATTAGTAAATAGTGAATCTTCTCCCTCTCAACAATTAACAGGTATCGATTTAGGTGGAATCTTGAATAAATTATCTCCTAATTGGATTAATCAGTTAAGAAGAAGAGGAATAATATTAAAACTTGATATCCCAGATGAATTACCTGATGTTTTAAGTAATTCAGAAAAGTTAGAAATAATGCTTAGAGGACTAATTGATAAAAATACTAGGGGATTAAAAGAGGGAAGCATTTTAACTTTAGAGTTAAGACCAGCCGGCCAGAAACTAAGATTACAATTAATAGTTCAGACAGAAAATGCCGATAGTAAAAAAAATAATAAATTAGATGGCTCTGATATTGGACCAGTCCTTAATTGGAATCCACAGACAGGAAGTCTACAATTAAGTCAATCTGCTACTCAGAAATTATTAGCTAGTTTGGGAGGAAGGGTAACACAAAGGAAAGATTCTGGCCTTACTGTTTTCTTCCCAATTGCAGATTTAAATTAAATTTAAATAAATATTTTTATTAAATAATGTAGAAACTTTATTATTCAACCCAATAAATTTCAAAGCTAGGTGTTAATTTCTTAATGTATAGATAATTTGCCAAAATTAATGAGTGAAACTTTAATAGGTCAATTCCCAAAGCATATTGGTAGTACTGGAGGATTATTAAACTCTGCCGAAAAAGAGGAAAAGTATGCTATTTGTTGGAATAGCTCAAAAGAACAACCTTTTGAGTTGCCTACTGGTGGCGCTGCAATAATGCATGAGGGTGATAATATGATGTACTTTGCAAGAAAAGAACAATGTTTAGCATTAGGTACTCAATTAAGAGCATTTAAACCAAGAATTGAGAATTTTAAAATTTATAGAATTTTTCCCGGAGGAGATATAGAATTTCTACATCCAAAGGATGGAGTTTTCCCTGAAAAAGTAAACGAAGGTAGAGAGCAAGTTGGCCATAATCCTAGGAGAATTGGTGAGAATCCAAACCCTGCAGGATTAAAGTTCACAACAAAGAAGACATTTGATTAAAAAGGATAAAGTTGATATAAGAGAAATTTATATTTATAATTTGGACTGACATTATTAGTATGATCAGTTCAAAAAAACAAAGTTTTATTCAGGCTTACAAAGATGGTAAAAATTTTATACCTATTTATGAATCTTGGCCTGCAGATTTAGAAACACCTTTAACAACTTGGCTTAAATTGTCAAAGGATAATTCTCATGGAGTATTTCTTGAATCTGTTGAAGGGGGAGAAAATATTGGCAGGTGGAGTATAGTAGCAAACAATCCATTATGGGAAGCAGTATGTTTTGGAGATGAGACTATACGGACTTTTAGGAATGGTAGAAAAGATATAAGGAAAGGAGATGTTTTTGACTCGCTAAGATATTGGACTAAAGAATATAAGTCTCATGGTTTAGAAGAATTTCCATTTATCGGCCAATTATATGGATCATGGAGTTATGAATTAATTAATTTCATTGAGCCAACGGTTCCAATTCATAAGATAAAAAAGAATGAGATACCCCATGGATCATGGATGTTTTTTGATCAAATAATAGTATTTGATCAAATGAAAAGATGCCTAACAGCTTTGATTTACGCTGATTTAAAACAATTTCAAGGTATTGCTATTGAAGATATCTATGAAAAATCAATTCAACAGATCAAATCTATAAAAGATCTGATGAAAACACCTTTAAATAATGTAGATATATTGAAGTGGCAACAAAAAAAAGATTTAGATTTGGAAATTTCGACTAATTGGACTCAGGATGAGTTCGAGAAAGCTGTCTCGCAAGCGAAGGAATCCATAAAGAAAGGAGATATCTTTCAAATAGTCATTAGTCAAAAATTTAAAACAGAAGTAAAAAGTAAGCCTTTTGACCTTTATAGGAGTCTAAGAATGATAAATCCCTCTCCATATATGGCCTATTTTGATTTTGGATCATGGTTTTTGATTGGTTCTAGTCCTGAAGTGATGGTTAAAGCTGAAAGAAAAAAAAATAAACAAATAGTTGCTAGTCTTAGACCTATTGCGGGAACAAGACCTAGGGGTAGTGATCCACAAGAGGATTCTTTATTGGAAAATGACTTATTAAATGATCCTAAAGAAATATCTGAACATGTAATGCTTGTAGATTTGGGTAGAAATGATCTTGGTCGTGTTTGTAAGATTGGTAGTGTTAAATTAACAGATTTAATGACTATAGAAAAATATTCGCATGTTATGCATATAGTAAGTGAGGTCCAAGGTATATTAGAAAATGATAAAGATGTTTGGGATTTACTTAAAGCATCCTTTCCCGCAGGTACAGTAACTGGTGCGCCAAAAATAAGAGCGATGCAATTAATTAAATCCTTTGAGAGAGAAGCTAGGGGACCTTATGCAGGTATTTATGGATCTGTTGATATAAATGGAGCTTTGAATACAGCAATTACTATTAGATCCATGGTCGCAACCCCAAAAAAGAATGGATATCTTGATGTCATTGTGCAGGCTGGCGCGGGTGTCGTAGCTGATTCTTCACCTGTTAATGAATATCATGAAACTGTAAATAAAGCGAAAGGTATTTTAATAGCAATATCATCCTTAGATTGATTAATGCATAAAGATAATTTAAATAAAGGTTTTGAGATTGAGCTTTTTACCGGCACTTGCGACTCTCATGTTGGTGTCTCAAGTCAAATAGAAAAATTATTTGCAAATTTTGTTAATGAGCCTGATAATAGAAATGTTGAATATATTACAGATCCGAGTAAAGATTATAAAATTTTATATCATTCATTACTGCAACCTAGAAAGGAGTTGCGCAAATGGTTAAAAGCAATGGATTTAACTATTATTCCATCATCTACTCTTTGCTTCCCTCATCAAAATAAATTCCAAAGATCAGATAAATCAAATAGTTATCATAAGTTTATTGAATCAAATTATGGTTTATCAATAGCCACTTCCAGTGTGCATATAAATTTAGGTATTGAGGAATTAGATAAATTATTTGCTGCGATTCGTCTTGTTAGATGCGAGGCCCCTCTCTTTCTTGCTTTAAGTGCTAGTTCGCCTTTCTTAAATGGAAAATTCACAGGAAATCATTCACAAAGATGGCTTCAGTTTCCAAAAACACCTTTTGAGATTCCTTTCTTTTTAAATCATAAGCACTATATAAATTGGATTGAACAAAATATTAATGATGGGACTATGCAAAATGTGAGACATCTTTGGTCATCTGTTAGACCTAATGGGCCCCAAAGACCATATAGTCTGGATCGATTAGAGTTAAGAATATGTGATTTTATTTCTAATATTGATTTACTTTTGGCAATAACTGCTTTTTTAGAATTAAGGGTTATTTCATTATTTGATCACTTAGAAAGTTTAGATCCTCTTTCATCTAGTAAATTTTCATTAGATGAATTGAAAGATATTTGTGATCAAAATGAATTAAAAGTATCTAAAGATAGTCTCAATGCAGAATTAATTCATTGGAAGAATGGCGAGACAATAATTTGTAAAGATTGGATTCAAAACTTATTAAAGGAATTATCAATTCCTTCGAGGACTTTAGCAATGAATCATTTTCTAGAACCTATTCATAAAGTTTTAAAAGAAGGAAATGAGTCAATGAAGTGGATTTATAAGTATAAGAAAGGATCATCAGTTGAGGATATCATGCGATCAGCTATATATAATATGATTAAAAATGAAGAAGAGAATAATTTATGGTTTAAATAAATCAAAAAAATATTATTAGATAATGGTTTAAGTGTAAGATATTAAATATATGGAGTCTTTAAAAAAACAAACAAACAAAAGCATAGATATAGTAAAAGATGTTGATCCATCTAATGCGAATAGCTTATTGATAGAGGAATTGTGGGAATCTGTTCTCAGAGCGGAATGCCCAGTTGAGCATGCGAATCGTTTAATTAAGTTGAAACATTTAAGTTATATAGATAACTCAAATATCAGTAATCATAAAACTTTAAAAAATGAAATTGCCTCAATTGTCAATTCAATGGATCTAGCCGAATCTATTTCAGCAGCAAGAGCTTTTTCATTATATTTTCAATTGGTAAATATATTAGAGCAAAGAGTAGAGGAAGATCGTTATATTCAGAGTTTTACAAATCAAAATACTGAGTACTCAGAAGATAATCTTGATCCTTTCGCTCCTCCATTAGCTCGACAAAATGCTCCAGTAACTTTTAAAGAGTTATTTAATAGATTGAGAAGGTTAAATGTTCCACCAGGAAGATTAGAGGATTTATTACAAGAAATGGATATTCGATTAGTATTTACTGCTCATCCTACAGAAATTGTTAGGCATACTATTAGACATAAACAACGAAGGGTTGCAAATTTACTTCAACAGATTCAATCAGATAAATATTTAACAAAAGAAGAAATTAATTCGCTAAAACTTCAACTAAAAGAGGAAATCCGTCTTTGGTGGAGAACTGATGAATTACATCAATTCAAACCATCTGTTTTAGATGAAGTTGATTATGCTTTGCATTATTTTCAGCAAATACTTTTTAATGCAATGCCGCAACTAAGAAGAAGAATTTCATCAGCATTAATTGAAAACTATCCTGATGTACAGTTTCCATCGCAATCTTTTTGTACATTTGGCTCTTGGGTCGGTTCTGATAGAGATGGTAATCCTTCAGTTACACCAGAAATAACTTGGAGAACAGCATGTTATCAGAGGCAATTAATGTTAGAAAGATATATTACGGCAATTTCAAATCTAAGAGACCAGTTAAGTGTCTCAATGCAATGGAGTCAAGTGAGTCCCTCTCTTTTAGAATCTTTAGAAACTGATCGTGTGAAGTTCCCTGAGATATATGAAGCGAGGGCTACGAGATATAGATCTGAACCTTACAGATTAAAATTAAGTTATATGTTAGAAAAATTACGATTAACACAAGAGAGAAATAATCTACTCGCTCAAACAGGCTGGAAAATTTCTTTAGAGAGTGAATCTGGATCAAAAGATGATGACTTTAATGATGAGCCCTTTTATCGATCCGTGGATGAATTCACTAATGATCTTGAATTGATTAAGAATAGTTTGATTACAACTGATTTAAGTTGTGAACCATTAAATATTCTGCTCACTCAAGTTCATATTTTTGGTTTTTCTTTGGCAAGTTTAGATATCCGTCAGGAAAGTACTAGGCATAGTGATGCATTAGAGGAATTAACTAACTATTTAGCATTACCTACGTCATATGAAAATATGTCTGAGGAAGAAAAAACTTCTTGGCTAATTAATGAATTAAAAACCAAAAGACCACTTATCCCAAATAATGAAAGTTGGTCACAAAGCACAGAAGAGACATTTGCAGTATTCAAAATGGTTAAAAGGCTTCAAGAAGAATTCGGCAGTAGAATTTGCCACTCATATGTTATCTCGATGAGCCATAGTGTTTCGGACTTATTGGAAGTTTTGCTTTTAGCAAAAGAGATGGGCTTAATAGATCAAGGATCAAATAAGTCTAATCTTCTTGTGGTCCCTCTTTTTGAAACAGTAGAGGATCTCAAAAGAGCACCAATGGTAATGGATCAATTATTTAATTTAGAATTTTATAGATCATATCTTCCAAAAGTAGGAGATAATAGTAAGCCACTCCAAGAATTAATGCTTGGATACTCTGATAGTAATAAAGATTCAGGATTCTTATCCAGTAACTGGGAAATTCATAGAGCGCAAATTGCGCTGCAAAATTTATCAAGTAATAACGGAATACTGTTAAGACTGTTTCACGGAAGAGGTGGGTCGGTTGGTAGAGGTGGCGGCCCGGCTTATCAAGCTATCTTGGCACAGCCTAGTGGAACACTTTTGGGAAGAATTAAAATCACAGAACAGGGAGAGGTGCTTGCCTCAAAATATAGTTTGCCAGAACTTGCACTTTACAATTTAGAAACTGTTACAACAGCAGTTATACAAAATAGTTTAGTCAATAATACTCTAGATGCTACTCCAGAATGGAATCAACTAATGAGTAGATTAGCTGATTCTTCAAGAACCCACTATCGTGCATTAGTTCATGAGAATCCAGCATTATTGACTTTCTTTCAAGAAGTTACCCCTATAGAAGAAATTAGTAAATTACAAATCTCTAGTAGGCCTGCGAGAAGAAAAAAAGGTAAAAAAGACTTATCAAGTTTAAGAGCAATTCCATGGGTATTTGGATGGACTCAAAGTAGATTTTTATTGCCAAGTTGGTTTGGTGTTGGTACAGCCTTATCTAAGGAGTTAAGTGTGGATCCAAAGCAAATAGAATTATTGAGAATGTTACATCAAAGATGGCCTTTTTTTAGGATGCTCATATCAAAAGTAGAAATGACTTTATCAAAAGTTGACTTAGAAGTTGCCAAATATTATGTAGATACCCTCGGTAGTGAAGAAAATCGTAAATCTTTTAATTTAATATTTGAAATTATCTCAAAGGAGTATGCTCTTACGAAAAATTTAATTCTTAAAATAACAGGTAAAAATTTTCTTTTGGAAACTGATAAAGATCTTCGAGCTTCTGTTGAACTCAGAAATAAAACTATTATTCCTTTAGGATTTTTACAGGTTTCATTGTTAAAAAGATTAAGGGATCAAAAAAGACAACCTCCAGTTAGTGAATTTTTGCATGAGAAAACTGGTGCGACAAGAACTTATAGTAGAAGTGAGCTTCTACGGGGTGCATTATTAACAATCAATGGAATTGCAGCAGGGATGAGAAATACAGGATAATCATTGCAATATTTTTCAAAGAAAAAGTTAATTTTGCCTGATGGATATTTTATAAATTCCAATGAAATTCCTTCTGCAAGATTAATTAATAATTTGCTTGTTAGTTCTGGTAGTGATTTTTTTGCAAATGATAAACTATATCAGGCGATACAAAATAGTAATTTCTTTTTTGCTATTTGTAATGAATCAAAAAGGCAGGTATTTGGATTTGTAAGGGTCACTTCAGATAAGGGATTAAATGCAAATTTATGGAATTTGTGTGCACAACCTGGAAAGAATCAAAAAGTTTTTTATTCGATTTTATTAAGATTAACTCTAGAAAAAATTAATAGAGAAATGCCTGGGTGCAGCATTTCTGTTCAAGCTCCACAGTCTTCTTTTGATAGTTTAGAAGAGGTTGGATTTGTTTTAGATCCTAATGGTATAAGAGTTATGGGCCTTAGACTATAATCATAACGAGCATGGAGGGATTTGAACCCCCGACTCTCAGAACCGGAATCTGATGCTCTATCCAACTGAGCTACATGCCCAAATTTTTCAATTTATATAAGGATAATCTAAATTTAAATAAAATAGCTAATTTAAACAATGTATAGCTAATAAAAAAATTCTTTTAAATCACTTAAAAATTAAAAATTTCCGGAATCATAAAAGTTTTGTTCTAGATTTTGAGGGAAGCAGATCAATACTTTTGGGTTCAAATGGAGTAGGTAAATCAAATCTTCTTGAAGCAGTAGAATTTTTGAGTCAATTAAAATCTTTTAGGGCTGTAAATGATAAAGATTTAATAAATTATGATGAAAAGGAATCAATAATATCAGCAGAAGTTGATTTCAATCACAATATAAAAATCGAAATATTTAGGCAAGGATCAAAAAAAGTTTATTTGAATGATTGTCTTTTAAGGAAACAGAGTCTAATAAAAAATCATATAAGAAGTGTTTGCTTCAGTTCTAATGATATTAATATTGTCAAGAGTGAACCAAATTATAGAAGAATATGGCTTGATAAGGTTGTTGCTCAACTTGAACCTGTTTATGTTGAGTTATTAGGGCGTTATAATAAATTGTTGAAACAAAGAAGTCATTATTGGCGGTCAAATTTCTCAAAAGAGTATTCATCTTCAACATTAATTGATAGTTATGATTCACAGATTGCACTTATTGGGACGAGAATTTATAGAAGAAGAAAAAGAGCTTTAAGCAAACTTCAACCTTTTATAGAATTTTGGCATAGCCATCTAAGTAAATCCAAAGAAAAGATTGGTATAAAATTTATTTCTACATTAAAGTCTTTAGATGAAAATGATGATGAAAGCAAAATAATGCTTTTATTTACTGAGAAATTAATAGCTCAGCGTAAGTTAGAAGAATTGACTGGTAAATGCTCTGTCGGTCCCCATCGTGATGATATTGAATTTTATATTAATAATTCCGCTGTTAGAAAATTTGGATCCTCTGGTCAGCAAAGAACATTAACCTTGGCATTAAAAATGGCTGAACTTGATTTGCTTAGAAAAACTGCAGAAATTAATCCTATATTGATTTTGGATGATGTGCTTGCTGAATTGGATATAGTAAGACAGAATTTATTATTAAATGCTGTAGGTGCTGATAGTCAATGTTTAATTAGTGCAACCCATTTAGATAAATTTCATAAAAGTTTTGTTGGAGATTCTCAAATTATTTATTTATAAATTTTTAAAAGTACCAATATTTAGCTAACCTATTATTCTCTAAAATATTTGAATTATGGATGTTTCGAAACAGGAAAAAGAAATTAATATTCAGTCTCAACATCAAAGCGATAATTTATATGATTTCCAGGGTAACCATCTTCTATTGGATCTATATGGATGTAATAAAGAAAAATTGAATGATGAATTGTATCTTCGTTGTCAGTTAAATAGTGCTGCGAAATTAGCGAAAGCTTCAGTTCTTAATATTGTGAGTAATAAATTTGAACCATTTGGGGTGACAGCTATAGCTCTTCTTGCTGAATCTCATTTATCGATTCATACTTGGCCTGAATCCTATTATTCTGCGATTGATATTTTTACATGTGGAAGAAGTATGAAGCCAAAATTAGCGAGTCAATTTTTAATTGAAAGTCTAGAAGCCTCAAATTATCTTTTGAAAACTATTGCTCGAGATTATCCATCCTATATAAAAGATCAAATAAGAGAGCCTAACTAGTATTTTTATCTATTAAGTTTTCCACTTATTAAACCCTCTAAGTCAAGACTTACACTTTTAAATCCTATTTCAAAAAAAAAGTTAAGTAATGCCTCTCTTCTATAAGTTTTTATGAACTTTTGAATTTGATCACAAGGAATTTCTATTCTTGCAGATGTTCCTTGGCATCTAACTCGCACATCTTGTATCCCAATTCTTCTAATAAATTCTTCAGCCTTTTCGATCATTTTTAATCGAGAGTCTGTAATTTCAACACCATATGGGAATCTTGAAGATAAACAAGGTTGAGCAGGTTTGTCCCACCAGGGTAAACCAAGAGATTTTGAGATATCTCTAATATCTTTTTTGGAGAATTCAAATATGGCTAAAGGGGATATCACTCCCGCTTCTCGAGCTGCTTTGATACCTGGCCTAAAATCTCCTAAGTCATCAAAATTTACGCCATCAATTACATTTTTATAATTTAATTTTTTTGATAAGAAAGTTGTATGTTTATGTAATTCTTTTTTACATGCAAAACATCGATCTTTAGGATTCGTGCGGTAGGATCTTTCTTCTAATTCAAATGTATTTATTTCTAAATGTTTAATTCCAATCCATTTTGCCTGAGCTCTTGCCTCATTAAGAAGTTTACTTGCTAAGGCAGGTGATACACCAGTTATTGCTATCGCATTCTTACCCAGTTGCTCATAAGCAATTGTAGCTACAAGAGCACTGTCAACTCCCCCTGAATAGGCGATACATGCACTTTTAAGATTACTGATAAACTCTCGTAGATGATTAAGCTTAAGAATTTGTTTCTCAGAAATAAAATCCAGCTGATTAAACATGCTCAGGAAAAATCTCGAATTATTAGTTTTAAATTTATTATTAAATTTTTAATAACTAACCTAACTATAACCTAGATTAACCAATATATTTTTATTTTTATTGTCAAACACAAGTCAAAATTCAGGAATTGGTATCGTTACTGCAACAGGTCGCCAAGAAAGGTCTCAGGGACAATTACACATTTATGATGGTGAAGGCAAAGGTAAGAGTCAGGCTGCCCTTGGTGTAGTTCTCCGAACAATTGGTCTTGGGATATGTGAGAAGAAACAAACAAGAGTTCTGCTTCTTAGGTTTCTTAAGGGGCCAGGCAGAGATTATGCTGAAGATGCAGCAATTGATGCTTTGCAGAGAGGATTTCCTCATCTGATAGATCATGTAAGAACTGGTAGATCAGAATTTTTTAGTGAACATGAGGTGACAAGATTTGATAAAGATGAAGCTGAGAGGGGATGGAATATTGCTAAGGGTGCTATTGCGAGCTCTCTTTATTCAGTATTAGTTTTAGATGATGTTGTTAAAACTATTGAATCTCGTCCTAATGGATTAGAGATTATCGTGACGGGAAGAGCTGCACCTTCTTCTTTAATAAGCATTTCTCAACTTCACTCAGAGATGAGGCCACGTGCTAAAGCTGAGAAAATTGATTTGGAAGATAAATTTAATATCGGAGGAATAGAAGTTTACACAGGTGAAGGTAAAGGAAAGTCTACTAGTGCTTTAGGTAAGGCTTTGCAAGCTATCGGTAAAGGTATCTCTCAAGATAAAAGCCATAGAGTTTTGATTTTACAATGGTTGAAAGGTGGGTCTGGATATACCGAAGATGCTGCTATAGCTGCATTAAGAGAGAGTTACCCTCATTTAGTTGATCATCTAAGGTCTGGGAGAGATGCAATAGTCTGGAGAGGCCAACAGCAGCCTATTGACTATGTAGAGGCTGAGAGGGCGTGGGAGATAGCTAAAGCAGCAATATTAAGTGGAATTTATAAGACGATAATTTTAGATGAAATAAATCCAACTGTTGATTTAGAATTATTACCGGTGGAATCAATTCATCAAACTCTTTTAAAAAAACCTTCAGAAACAGAAGTGATATTAACTGGAAGATGCAAAAATGAACCATCCTATTTTCAACTGGCTAATGTTTATTCTGAGATGGTTTGTCACAAGCATTATGCAAATGTTGGAGTAGATCTAAAAAGAGGTGTTGACTACTAATTAAGTTTGTTTATATTTCCTATTCTCTCAATTCCTCCCTCAATGGAAATTGTATCAATTCTTTGTTGGAACAATATTTTTGATGCTGTCTCTGATCTGATCCCTTTTTGACATAAGGTATAGATTTTTTTACCAACTGATTGATTTTTAATAAATTCGAGTGAGTTTTGCTCTTTTATTAAACTTAGAGGAAGAGATATGGAGCCTTTAATTGAGAACTTTTGAAATTCGTCTTTTTCCCTCACATCAACAATAATTATTTCATTTGAATTTGTTTGATATATTTTCTTAAATTCGATGTGGCTTATTCTTTTTATGTTTTCACAATTTATTCCAGATTCATAATCTTTTGTATTTGTTATTAGATCATTAATTTTTTTGGTGTTTTTAGATACTTTCAAATTTAATTGTTTCGAACTATTCTCTAGAAGATTAAGTATTAAAATTTTGCCGTCTAAAACTTTTCCTTTTTTGATTATTATTTTAATTATTTCATTAGCTTGTAAAATTCCAATTATGCCAGGAGATATCCCGATGACACCATAATCAGTGCAACTTGGGATTAGACCTTGCTCAGGTGGATTTGGCAACAAATCTCTAAAATTAGGACTATTTTTTTTAAGATTAAAAACGCTAATTTGCCCCTCAAAGCCTTGCACTGAGCCATAAATTAGTGGTTTTTTCAAAATTACACATGCGTCATTAATAAGATATCTTGTACCAAAATTATCAGAACAATCGCAAATAATATCAAATTGACTAAGTATATCAATGGCATTGTTATTGTTTATTCTTGTAGTAAAAGTCTTTACTTTGCAATGAGGATTAAGCTCTTTAATTCTTCTTTCAGCAGAATCTGTTTTATAGTTTCCTATCTCAGAATTATTATGAATAACTTGTCTTTGTAAGTTTGAGACCTCAACTTTATCATTATCGACAATTCCAATTTTTCCAATCCCAGCAGCAGCAATATACATTATCGCTGATGATCCAAGACCTCCGGCGCCAATAAAAATCACAGAACTATTTTTTAATCTAATTTGTCCTTCTTCTCCAAAGCCATCTAATGTAAGGTGTCTTTTATATCTTGCTCTTTCATCAGTATTTAAAACATTATCATTATTATTTTTCGACAATTGCATTATGAATATCTAAATATAAAATTATTCTATTGCAATTTTAATCACAAGCTAATGAAATATTATTTAGGACTGAATTGAAATTAGTGTTTATAAAAATTTTAAGTAAATTGATTAATTAATAGAAATAAATTTTGAAGAGTAATTTCACTTTTATTATGAAAAGGTGATCTAAATGTGAAGTTTTTGTAAATCCTTTTTATTAAAGAAAATCCTGAAAAGACAATGTGCAATTGACATTTAGCTTAAATGAAATGTTTCGGTTCGGAATTATCTACAACAAATAGGTAGTCAACTGTCAAATTTTCCGATACTGTCTGGTTCATATAACGTGATTACTGAATTCATGAGTGATAACACTCCTGAGTCAAATCAAGACTCTGCCACCAATACTAATTCTGAAACAAAAAGTATTTCAGATAAATATTCCGATGTTATGGGAAAAATCAACGAAACCATTGGAAACGTTGATTGGACCCAAATGGGTAAGTATGGTAAAGCAGCAGGAATCATAGCTGTTGTTGTAATAGCACAGATAATAATCAAGGTTATTATTGATACTATTAACTTTTTCCCAATACTTCCTGGTCTGCTGGAACTTTTAGGAGTAATTGTTGTGGGCCAATGGAGTTGGCAAAATCTTCGTACTAGTGAAAATAGAGAAGCTGTTTTGGATAAACTGCAAAGTATCAAAAAAACTTACTTAGGATGAACCTCTTTACATACTTAGGATCAGATTAATGTAATTATTTACCTGATTGATGTAGTTTCCCCCGAACATATTTGCATGATTAAGTATGTGATAAAAATTGTAAATTGTAGTTCTTTTATTTGAACCTTTTTTTTCTTTGATTATTTTAAAGTATTCATTATAAAAATCATCTGTAAATCCTCCAAATAATCTTGTCATTGCAATATCAATTTCTGAATCTGCCCACCAGCATGAAGGATCAAATAAAATCCCTTTTTCATGGTTGCCAGTACTAACGTTACCTGACCAAAGATCTCCATGAATTAAACAATTCATAGGATCATGATCAGATAAATGAACTTTAATGTTTGACAAAATACGATTTATCAAATTTATACTTAACGAACCATTTCTTAGTAGTGATAGTTGAGGTTCAATTCTTAGCTTTATGAAGCAATCAACCCAATTACTTTCCCAACCATCAAGTTGTTTAGTTGTGCCTATATAACCTGGTACCGGATAACCAAATTTATTTGGTCTCTTCTTATTAGAGTTAAGGTGTATTTCTGCAATTCCTGCTCCAAGTTTTTTTTGATTAAAATTATTAAAATTCATCCAATCTAATAATAAAAATTCATTATTCTCGTATTCAAAATATTTAATTACTTTTGGAATAATAATGTTTTGAGAATTACTATATTTCCTAAGATCATTTAGACAATATTTCTCAAATTTAAGAAGTTTGTGATCTCGTTCATTTTTCTTGAGAAAAAATTTTGAGTCCTGAAATTCAATTCTCCAAGAATGATTAATACATCCACCAAATATTTTTTGGATATTGATTATTTTGGATTTACCTAAATGATTACAAATTTCGCTAAGTTCGTTATTAGTTAATATTGTCATTTTGATCGAGAATAAAAAAGTTTTTGTAATAGGAGCAGGTATAGCTGGATTAACATCAGCTGCAATTTTATCAAAACTTGGCTTGTCTGTAACTTTGATTGAATCTCATAAGCAATCAGGAGGATGTGCAGGAACTTTTAAAAGGAATGGATATATTTTTGATGTAGGAGCAACTCAAGTAGCAGGCCTAGAAAGTGATGGGATACATTCAAAGATTTTTAAATTTCTTCAAATTGAACTTCCTGACGCTTCATTACTTGATCCATCATGCATTGTAGATTTGAATGATGGTAGTGAACCTGTAAATATTTGGTATGAGAACACTAAATGGATTTCTGAAAGGAAGAGGCAATTCCCTGGTAGTGAAAGATTCTGGGAGCTTTGCAATTTAATACATCAAAGTAATTGGAAGTTCGCAAATAACGATCCCGTTATGCCAATACGCAATTTTTGGGATTTTTCAAAGTTTATTAATGCACTTAATCCGCAAAATCTTTTGACAGGATTTTTACTGAAATCTAGTATGTTTGACCTTTTAAAAATATGTGGGTCAGATAAGGATCAGAGATTGATAAAGTTTTTAAATTTACAGCTAAAACTATATTCTCAAGAAAATGTTTATAAAACTGCTGCTTTATATGGATGTACTGTTTTACAAATGTCTCAAAGGCCTCATGGATTATGGCACTTGAAGGATTCTATGCAAGCATTGAGCTCCGCTTTAGAAGAGTCCCTGAGGCGAACCAATGCAAAAATCTTATTTAATCAAAAAGTAAATTCGTTGGAATATGATTCACAAAAAAAACTATGGGTAATAGATACTTCATTGGGAAATAAAGTAAATAAATATTATGCTCATGATGTAATTTATTCCCCACCTCCACAAGGACTTTTAAATCTTTTGGTCGACAAAAAAGATAAATACTATAAATATCAAAATAGATTAAATAATTTACCAGAACCATCTGGAGCTTTAGTCTTCTACTCTGCTTTAAAAAAAGATAATATGATTAATATATGCTCTAATCATTATCAATTTATCAGTGAAGAATTTGGCTCCCTTTTTATATCTTTAAGTGAAGAAGGTGATGGAAGAGCACCTTTAGGAGAAATAACATTAATTGCTAGTATTTTCACAAGAACTCAGGATTGGTTTGATTTAGAGAAGGACAAATATACTTTAAAGAAAAATCAATATTTAAATAAAATCTCTACAGCTTTAGAAGAGAAGTTTAATATTGCTTCTGAAGATTGGTTACATAGAGAATTATCAACCCCAAGGTCTTTTGAAAGATGGACAAATAGGCCAAAAGGAATTGTTGGAGGTTTAGGACAAAATCCAGATATATTTGGATTGTTTGGATTATCAAGTAGAACCCCTTTTGAAGGTTTGTGGTTATGTGGTGATTCAATATATCCAGGTGAGGGCACAGCAGGAGTTAGTCAATCAGCATTAATGGTCTCTAAGCAGATACTTGCTACTAGAGGCATGAAGAATTTCAATCTCTAGAATTTTTAGCAGAAATGATTTCTCCATTCTTGAACATTTTTAAGTTTTGCTTCTAGTACATCCCAATTCTTTTCTTCAAAAATTTTTTCAATTTCACAAATATTTTTTTTAAAAGTTTTTATTGAATTGAGTATATTAATTGTATTGTTTTCTGCTAGGTCTACACCTAGAGAGGGATTGCCAGCTCCAACTCTAGAAGTATCTGCAAAACCCGTTGCAGCAAGCTTTTTAGATAGATTTAATAAATCTTCATTGTTTTGAGAATAAGCAGTTTCAATTAAGCAAGATGCTAAATAAATTGGCAAATGAGAAATATTCGCAACAGCTTGATCATGTATATCAGGATTCTCGAAATAAATATCACAACCCATATTTTTAAATAATTTAGATAGAGTTTGTAATGATTTTTGATCTGTTTGATTCGTTGGTGTAATAACCCATTTTGAGTTATCAAATAGTTCTAATTTGCCCGCGTTTACACCTTTTTTTTCTGTTCCAGCCATTGGATGCGAACCTATAAATAAATCATGAATTTTTTCCCAAGTTTTAATTATTGGTACTTTGACAGAACCTACATCAGTCAGGATTGCTTTAGCTGGAATTGCCTCAATTAAGCTTTTTGAGGGATTTAAAAGATTTTTTATTGGTAAGGCTAATATTATGATCGAGCAATGCTCTAAAATTTTATAGTCCTGGCTAATGATATTCGCTAGTTTTCTTTCTTTTGCTTTTATTTCATTTAAATCATTGTTTGTAATACCATATACAGTATGATTTAAGCTTTGTAGTTTCAGACCAATTGAGCCCCCTATCAGACCTAATCCTACAATTCCAATATTCATTAAATTTTTATAAACTCTACTTAATTATATTGATAACAAGTTTATGTATATTTAAAGCATATTTTTGAAAACCATTATTTTTTAATAATAAATGCTCGAAGCAAGAACTCATAAAAATTTAAGGGAGTTTTTAAAAAAAAATTCTTCAAATTGGAAACATTTATACTCTTTTGGAAGGATAATTTCAAGGTTTGTAAGAAAGAAAGAGAATCTGTTAATAAATTCTGAAATTTTTTTAAATGAAGAATGGTTCCCGGGTATATTGATGACATTATTTCTTAATCAAGAAAATTCTAAATTTGTTATTCCAGCCTATCAACTTAAATCTTTATTAAATGAGCATTTACCCTTATATAAGGAATTTGGATTTGAATTTTTAGTCCAAAATAATCAAATTATTTTTTCACAACATAAAGTCTCTATTCAGACTCTTGCAAGTTTATTAGCTGATTATCGTCAATCTAGTTATGAAAAACAGATTATTATTTACGCTGATGTAGGCAGTTTAAAAAAAGATTTAAAAAATATTTTAAGAATAACTTTACATAAAAAAGATTGGTTTAATTACGTTGATTCATCTTTAATAAAAAAGAATGAATTATCTAAAACTTATGATTTGCTCAAAGAAAAATTTTTTTTAAGAGCTTTCCCAACTCAAACATTAATGCCTTTGAACATTGATGAGACTAAGCTGATAAAAAATATAATAAAAGAGAATTTAGATTGCTCTGATAAATTTTTCAAATTAAATAAGGCATTTATATCAGGTTGGGCCTTTTGGGTTAATCTTGATCATGATAACTTTGAATGGTCTTTAGAAGTTGAGCCAATTGATCAGTTTCTTGAAATTAATGAGTTGCTAAGAAAAAATAATATGATTTTTTTATCATCTTTCAGAAGGGACACTTTTTTTAAAAGATATTTAACTATGAATGATATTAAGCTCACTTCCTCAATAAGTCTTGAAAGCAATTTTATTGAAAAAGATATTATTACATATATTCCTTCGAAATTATTACTTCCGAATAATCCCTCTTTTATAAAATCAACAATTGAAAATTGCAAGAAATTTTTGTTTTTAAGTAAGGGTGTATCAATTTTTCTATTTAACGAAGATAATTTCAAGATTAGACTTGCTACTGAATTAGCTTCTATTTATGGTCAAAGGGTTCTACTTGAAAATTATCCAAATCTTGATAATCAAATAGTTTGTTCTAGTTATGAATGGTGGATTAAGAAATTACATTTAATTTTTCCTCCAGAACAAATTATTATTCCTCTTTTACCATTCCCAAATATGGTCGAACCTATAAACCAAGAAACAATCTTATCCTTAAGAAATCGATCAAAAAATTGGTTTAGAGAATTTATGTTTCCTGAAGCTTTCAGGTTAATAGATAAGGCTGTCTCGCCGTTGCGAAAGAATTCAGGTAAATTAATTATCTTAGACGGTAGGATATCAAATAGAAAATGGGGTAAGGATATGCTAGAAATGATTCAACCACAAAAAATAATTAATTATATGTATCCTTTCGATTAAGTCATGAACATGAAAAATTTTTAAAGATGGGAGAAGCTAAGAGAAGAAAATCTTTAGGACTATCACCTAGGGATGTTTCCAAAAAAAAAGAAATTGATGATTCTCCTAGAATCATTAGTTGGTTACCTTTTACTGAAAATCAAAAAGACAACTTTATCAAGTTAAGTATTAGAGCTGGTTGGTTCGGAATTGCTCTGTTAATATTTTTATGGATCGTTGTTCGATTTATTGGTCCTGCAGCAGGTTGGTGGACTCCAGCAGATAGTATCTAGATTTAAGCCACATTTTTAATATCATTGGCAATCGCAGGATTATCTTTATTCACTTTTAATTGCTTCATGGAATTAGAGCTAACTTCTGTTCCTTCAGTGAGTTTTTGTCTTACAAGATTTTCTATTGTCTCTTTAATCTGAGGATTTTGATCAAGCCAAATAATTGTATTATCTCTTCCCTGACCTATATTTTCTCCTTCATAGCTGTACCAAGCACCTCTCCTAATAACTATGTTTGTCTCTTCTGCTAAATCTAAGAGGCAGCCCGTAGTACTAATTCCTTTACCAAATAAAATATCAAATTCAGCGATTCTAAAAGGTGGTGCAACTTTATTTTTAGCTACTTTTACTTTTGCTCTAATTCCATATTCTTCTGTTCCTCTTTTAAGGGTTTGAATTCTTCTGATATCTAATCTGACCGATGAATAAAATTTTAGCGCATTTCCTCCGGTAGTCGTTTCAGGATTACCATATGTAATTCCTATCTTTAATCTTAATTGATTTAGAAAAATAACTGTACATCCTGATTTTCCAATATTACCGGTAATTTTTCTCATTGCCTGACTCATTAAGCGTGCTTGGCTACCAACAACGTGATCACCCATTTCACCCTCAATTTCAGATCTTGGAGTTAATGCTGCTACTGAGTCAACAACAACTAAATCTACAGCAGCTGACCTTATTAGCTGGTCTACTATCTCTAAGGCCATTTCACCAGTATCTGGCTGTGAAACAAGTAGGTTCTCAACATCTACCCCAAGGGATGCTGCATATACTGGATCTAATGCATGTTCAGCATCGACAAATGCTGCTACTCCTCCATTTCTTTGAACCTCGGCAATGGCATGTAGTGTTAATGTCGTTTTGCCAGAACTCTCAGGGCCATACACTTCAACTACTCTTCCTTTTGGATAACCTCCTCCTAGCGCTAGATCCAAGGTAAGAGCTCCTGTCGATATTGTTTCTACTCTCATTCTGGAAGCATCTCCTAACCTCATTATTGAACCTTTCCCAAAGTTCCTTTCTATTTGTCCAAGTACTAAATTCAAAGCTTTATCTTTTTCTTTAGATAATGAATCTTTAGACATGCCTGTTCTTTTCTCTTCAATACTCATCTTTTAATTTATTTAGAATTTATCTATTTTAAATAAGTGCTTTTCTTATTTAAACTAAATAGTACAGACGTACTCTAGCTGAACATTCCTAATTAGCAACTATATCTTCTAAATTTTTTATTTTTAATAGTTTTATTCCCTGAGGTAAATCAATTTTATCTTTACTTTTTAAATAACCCCATTCCGCTAAGTAGCAATTAATAAATTTTGTTTGATTATTTTCTAATACATTTGATAATGTTTTTCTCCTGTCTTCAACAAACCCTGTAATGACATAATTTTGAGCAAGATTTGAAATGATATCAATTTTAGATCCAGATTCATAACCGAAGATTAATTCAGGAAATATATCTAAATTTGAAAGTATTTTTGATGTAAAAGTCTTACCTTTTGTTGAGATTATACCTACTTTGTAGCCTTTTTCTTTAACAGATTTTATAAAACTAACTACTTCATTAAATGGTCGATGTAATGAGATCCACTTCTTTAAATCATTTCTGATCTGAAATACTCTCGCATCATCGAGGCATTTCTGTAATTCACTTGAATTCCATGAATATTCTAAGAGTAATTTTGAGCAATTTTCTTCGTAATTTTCTAGAAAGGAATTTTTTGTGAGATTATTTAGAGGTTTATATGTTTTCAATATCTCATGTGTTATGAGAACCATTTCCCAGCCATATTTCACCCAAGGTCTAATTTCAACAAATATTTTTGGAACCTCAATATATTTATCTATATTTAGATTCTTAGAATTATTTAATAGATATTTCTCGCATGCAAATTTAGAACTAAACCAATACTCTTCAATTCCATTAACTATTACACCATCAAAATCAAATAAGATTAACTTTTGATGATGCACTTTGTTAGAAAGTTAGAACTGGGCCGCTAGGATTCGAACCTAGGAATGGCGAGACCAAAACCCGCTGCCTTACCACTTGGCGACGGCCCAATGGATTCCTATATTAGTACATTTACAGATCTTTTTCTATAAATAAAATAATAAATCTTTTTTATGATTTCCATGGGTCAAGTAAATTTTTTGCTTTTTGAATGGCTTGCGCCATTTTTTCAGGGTTTTCATATATTTTTTGATTTGTCTTAAATGTTTCTTCAATTAATGGTTGCACTAATTTTCTTGCAACACTCCCAAAAGCTATACCATCGGGAATTTTATCCTTTTTGAGAAATTTATAAGTATTTCCATTTGTTCCCCCTGCTAATTGTATTAATCCTGGTGGTAATATTGGTTGCATTCGTTCCCATAGCTTAACAGCAGCTTTTGCGGTTGTAGCAGCGATATCACCTGACATTGGTCTTCCATCTAATTGCCAAATTAACGGTACATTGTGTTCAGATAGTATTTCATATCTTTCCCAGAAAGCTTTTGCAAGGTCTTTGGGTTGAGCATTAGACTGAGCTAATCCGCAGCTTACGGATATTTTTTTTAATTTAATACCTGAATCTTTAATAATTTTTGAAATTTTTTGAAATGCATCTTTTCGATTAATTTCTGTATGGATTTCAACAGCATCTGGTTTTATTTTTTGAAGAATGTCTTTTAGTGATTCTTGGGATAACTGATATTCATATTCAGTTATTAAATTTAATGGACAACTTGAAATACATCTTCCACATCCGTAACACTTATTTTTACTCACTCCGTATTCACTGATTGCGAAAGTAGGACAAATATTTTCACAGGGTCTTTTGCAATTTGGAGGACATATTTTTGGGTCAAATTTTGCTTTGCGAAAATGTATATCTTTACCATCACTAATACTTATCATTAGTCCAGGATTTTTACCGTATGTTTTTTTTGACCAATTAATCCCTTTCCTTGCCGCTTCAGCTACTGATGGATCCGCAGCAATATCTATATAATCAACTCCTGCTGCTGAATAAATAGCACAAATATCTTCAATCGAACCTGTATCTTCATTGCTTGCACCACAGATTAACTTAACCCATTTATTTGAAATGATTTTATTTTGTTGTATAGAATTCAATTTTAAAATTTTTAAACTTTAAAATTCATTTGTAATATATTTTCCTAGAGATTGCCACTGGAGATTTCTAGAACCACCCATTTCAACAACTATTTTAAGCGTATTATCATCTTGTGAAATTTTTATTAAACTTGCTAATTCTGATTGTGATAAGACCTGACCTTCAATTAACCAGAGTAACTTTTTCTTATCTTTGTCATTAAATAGTTCTGCTGCAACAGGAATGACTTGTTGAACTTCGCCTAAAGCTCCATTTCTACCAACATTTTGATGTCCAAGATGAGGGGGTCTAATACCGTGTAACTTTAATAGAAAAACTTCTGGGTCGCCTAATCCTCTGGCAGAGGTTATGAATGTTTTGAAACCCTTGGCACGCATCCTTCTTAATAAACGTGTTTCACTTCCTCCTTCTAGAGGAGCAAATACTGCTAAGCAGCCATGCTTATACAAATCATCATGAAATTTCTCACCTGAAAGAAGTAATGGCATAAAATTTTTCTAATTAAACATATAATATTTCATTTTTTGGGACTTGATGATGTACAATTTTAAATTGGTAGTTTTTTAAGCTCGAACGCTAGCCGAGCCTCTAATAAAATAACCATTTTTGACGTTTGCGTTAAAAATCTGGACCTGTGAGAAACTATCAACTTTTTGATAAGTCTCCGTCACTAAATTAGTTTTTACTTTAAGCTAGTCCCTTTAAACTTTAAGGTACCTAGATAATCAAATTAAAAATTAACAATAAAGCTAGTTTCAAAATCTCATGTCAATCGGAATTTTAGGAAAAAAATTGGGGATGTCCCAATTATTTGATGAGAATGGGAATGCTGTGCCCGTTACCCTCATTCAGGCTGGACCCTGTAAAATTACACAGTTGAAAACTCCATCAATGGATGGATATTCAGCTGTGCAAATTGGATATGGGTTAACTAGGGAAAAGCTCCTAAATAAACCTCATAGAGGACATTTAGCTAAATCTGGAGACAATCTGCTTAAGTATCTCAAAGAATATAGAGTTGATGAAACTTCAATGTACGAGTTAGGCAGCTCTATTACCGTAAATAATTTTGAGGTAGGTCAGAAAGTTGATATAAGTGGCAAATCAATGGGAAGAGGATTTTCTGGTTATCAAAAAAGGCATGGATTCAGTAGAGGTCCAATGAGTCATGGCTCTAAAAATCATAGACAACCTGGTTCAACTGGTGCTGGTACAACTCCTGGAAGAATTTATCCTGGTAAAAGGATGGCTGGAAGATATGGCGGTAAAAATATTACTACAAAGGGTTTATTAGTCGTCAAAGTCGACGATAAGAAAAATCTTATTGTTGTAAAAGGTTCTGTCCCTGGGAAGCCTGGTTCATTACTGAATATCAAACCAAATAATATAGTTGGAAATCATGGGGGTAATAAATAATGACAACTTTCGAATCATTAAAATGGGATGGTAAAAAAGGCGGCAAAGTTTCTTTGGATTTAAAAGTTGCAAAAGATTCATCTGCTGCTGATTTAGTTCATCGCGCTGTACTTAGACAATTAGCTAATAAAAGACAAGGTACTGCTTCAACTCTTACAAGGTCTGAAGTAAGAGGTGGAGGGAGAAAGCCTTATAAACAAAAAGGTACTGGTAGAGCAAGACAAGGTTCAATTCGTACACCGTTAAGACCAGGAGGAGGAATTATCTTTGGACCTAAACCACGATCCTACAACTTAGATATGAATAGGAAAGAAAGGAGACTAGCTTTAAGAACAGCTTTAATCTCAAAGGCTTCAACTATCAAAACTGTTGAAGATTTCGGTTCTTCAATCGATACTCCTAAAACCAAAGAAATTACTGAAGGACTTTCTCGTTTAGGAGTTGATCAAAGTAAAAAAGTGCTCGTTATTCTTGATAATCCTGCCTTAAATATTAAAAAATCAATTCAAAATATCGCAAATGTTAGGTTAATGCCTGCAGATCAATTAAATGTATTTGATATTTTAAATGCTAATGAAATAGTAATAGGTACCTCGGCTATTACTAAAATACAGGAGGTCTATAGCTAATGTCTAAATCTTTTAAAAATCGATTAGCAGATGTAATTCGTAAGCCAATTATTACTGAAAAAGCTACTAATGCACTTGATCTTAATCGATATACTTTTGAAGTCGATCATAGAGCTGCAAAGCCAGATATAAAATCAGCCATTGAGTCAATGTTTAGTGTTAAAGTTATTGGTATTAACACAATGAACCCACCTCGAAGATCAAGGAGGGTTGGTAAGTTTGCTGGTAAAAGATCTCAAGTTAAGAAGGCTATTGTCCGTCTAGCTGAAGGAGACACAATTCAGTTATTCCCAGAATCTTAAGGAATTTTTATTATGGCTATTCGTAAATTCAGACCTTATACACCTGGCACTCGTCAAAGAGTAGTGACAGACTTCAGTGAAATCACAGAAAGAAAACCTGAAAAGTCACTTTTAGTAAGCAAGCATAGATCAAAAGGAAGAAATAATAGAGGTGTTATTACATGTAGACACAGGGGAGGTGGACATAAAAGACAGTATAGAATTGTTGACTTCAGAAGAGACAAAAGAAATATAAATGCCAAAGTAGCTGCTATTCATTATGACCCTCATAGAAATGCTAGACTTGCTCTTTTATTTTATGAAGATGGTGAGAAAAGGTACATAATTGCTCCTTCTGGGATTAAAGTTGGCCAAAAATTAATTGCAGGGGAATCTGTTCCTTTTGAGAATGGGAATGCAATGCCATTAGCTGTAATGCCACTTGGCTCAAGTGTTCATTGTGTTGAGCTTTATGCTGGCAGAGGTGCTCAAATGGTTAGATCTGCGGGAGCAAGTGCTCAAGTAATGGCTAAAGAAGGGGAATATGTCGCATTAAAACTTCCTTCCACAGAAGTAAGACTTGTTAGGAAGGAATGTTATGCCACTCTTGGAGAAGTTGGTAATGCAGAAATAAGAAATACAAAATTAGGCAAAGCAGGTAGAACAAGATGGTTAGGAAGAAGACCTCAAGTAAGAGGTAGCGTTATGAACCCATGTGATCACCCACATGGAGGAGGAGAAGGTAAAGCTCCTGTAGGAAGAGCAGGACCGGTTACTCCTTGGGGTAAACCTGCATTAGGGTTAAAGACACGTAAGAAAAACAAACCAAGTAATAAGCTTATCCTTCGCAAACGTCGTCGTATTTCCAAGAGAAGTAGAGGAGGAAGAGATTCATGATTTCATTTATTTCAAAATTCATTTTTTAATTATGGGACGCTCACTTAAAAAAGGACCTTTCATAGCAGATAGCCTACTAAAAAAGGTTGAAAAACAAAATAATGACAATGACAAGTCGGTTATCAAAACCTGGTCAAGATCTTCAACGATACTTCCAGTGATGATTGGTCATACCATCGCAGTGCATAATGGTAAGGCACATATTCCGGTTTTTATAACAGAACAAATGGTTGGCCATAAGCTAGGAGAATTTGCTCCAACACGAACCTATCGTGGTCATATTAGAGATAAAAAAGGAGCAAGATAATGATTCCAACACAAGATTCTATGAAAACAGCAGTCGCTCACGGAAATTACATTAGAGGTTCAGCCTCAAAGGTAAGAAGAGTCCTTGATCAAATTCGTGGTAAATCTTATAGAGATGCATTGATTATGCTGGAATTTATGCCATATAGATCAACTGAACCAATTACAAAAGTTTTAAGATCTGCAGTGGCTAATGCAGAACATAATTTAGGGATGGATCCATCTACTTTAATTATTAACTCTGCTGCTGCTAATAATGGACCTGTCATGAAAAGGTATCGTCCAAGAGCTCAAGGTAGAGCATTCTCTATCAAAAAACAATCATGTCACATAACAATCACTGTAAAATCTCAAACATCACAAATTAAAGAGGAGGTTCAAAAATAATGGGTCATAAAATTAGTCCAACAGGTTTAAGATTAGGCATCACGCAAGAACATCGTTCTAAGTGGTATGCTTCATCTAAAACTTATCCAACTCTTTTACAAGAAGATCATAAAATACGTACTTTTGTTCAAAAAAAATATGGAGCAGCTGGTATTAGTGATGTATTGATTGCTAGAAAAGCAGATCAATTAGAATTAGAATTGAAAACAGCTAGACCAGGAGTAATTGTTGGAAGACAAGGTAGTGGAATTGAAGAACTAAGATCAGGGATTCAAAAAACTATTGGAGATAGAACAAGACAAGTCAGAATTAATGTTGTTGAAGTCGAGAGAGTTGATGCAGATGCTTTTTTACTTGCTGAATATATTGCACAACAACTTGAAAAGAGGGTCGCTTTTAGAAGAACTATCAGAATGGCTTTGCAAAGAGCACAAAGAGCAGGTGTCTTAGGTCTTAAAATTCAAGTTGGAGGTAGATTAAATGGTGCAGAGATTGCTAGAACTGAATGGACAAGAGAGGGCAGAGTGCCTTTGCATACTTTAAGAGCTGAAATTGATTATGCGACCAAAGAAGCTAACACAACTTATGGTGTCTTAGGCATAAAAGTCTGGGTATTTAAAGGGGAGGTTCTATCTAAAGAGGAGCAATCTATTCCTGTTGGGACTACCAATAAAAGAAAAGGTAGTAGAGTGCCTCAGCAATTTGAGGATCGTTCTAATGAGAGTTCATAGGAGGTTAAAAAATGCTTAGTCCAAAACGCACAAAATTCCGCAAACAGCATCGAGGTAGAATGAAGGGAGTTGCCTCAAGAGGTAATAAAATAGCCTTTGGTCAATTTGCACTGCAAGCTCAAGATTGTGGTTGGGTCACTTCTCGACAGATAGAAGCTAGTAGAAGAGCTATGACTAGATATGTAAAACGTGGTGGGAACATATGGATACGTATTTTTCCTGATAAACCAGTAACAATGAGACCTGCAGAGACTAGGATGGGCTCAGGTAAAGGTAATCCTGAATTTTGGGTGGCTGTAGTTAAACCTGGAAGAATATTATTTGAAATGGGTGGGGACGAAATTACTGAGGAGATCGCGAAAGAGGCAATGAGGTTAGCACAATATAAATTACCAGTTAAGACAAAATTTATTACTTCTAATGATCACATAAAAGATGAATCTGATAATCAAAACAATTTGAAAAATCCCAAGGAGGTTAAACCATGACAAGTAAAGAAAGCCTTAAAGATTTTAAAAGTTTGAATAAAAATCAGATTCTTGAGAAAGTTCAAGAACTCAGAAAAGAACTTTTTGATCTAAGGTTTAAACAAGCTACTAGGCAGCTAAATGAGACCCATCGATTTAGTACTATTAAAAAGCAGATAGCTCAATTATTGACTCTTTCTAATAGTCAATCCAATCCACCCGTAAATGATTAATTAAAACTATGGCATTAAAAGAACGAGTTGGTACTGTTGTAAGTGACAAGATGGATAAGACAGTTGTTGTGGCTGTTATCAATAGATATCCACACCCTACTTATAAAAAGATTGTTAGTCGTACAACCCGATATAAGGCACATGATCCTGAAAATGAATGTAATACAGGCGATAGAGTCCGTATTAAGGAGACTAGACCCTTAAGTGCACAAAAAAGATGGGCTATAGATGAAATCCTTAATAAGCAAGCGAAAGTAAAGGAGGATATGCAATGATTCAACAAGAAACTTATTTAACTGTTGCAGATAACAGTGGTGCGAAGAGATTGCAATGTATTAGAGTTCTTGGTTCTAATAGAAGGTATGCACATGTTGGTGATGTAATTGTCGCTTCGGTCAAAGATGCTTTACCTAATATGGGTGTAAAAAAATCCGATGTAGTAAAAGCTGTCATAGTAAGAACAAAGGCTACATTAAGACGAAATACGGGTAATTCAATTAGATTTGATGATAATGCTGCAGTACTCATAAATGAAGATAAGAATCCAAAAGGTACAAGAGTTTTTGGACCTGTTGCACGAGAATTGCGAGATCGCAATTTTACAAAAATCGTTTCATTAGCACCGGAGGTTATTTAAATGTTAGACGCTGTTAAAAAGAATAAAATTCTTAAAAAGGTCAAGATGAGAATTAAAACAGGCGACTTAGTAAAAGTGATTAATGGGAAGGAAAAAGGTAAAACAGGTGAAGTCTTAAAGACGTTACCTCTTCTTAATAGATTAGTTGTTAAGGGAATTAACTTTAGAACAAAGCATGTAAAACCTACCCAAGAAGGTGAAAATGGCAGAATTGTAACAGAGGAAGCATCTATTCATGCATCTAATGTGATGTTTTTTTCTAAAGAAAAAAATATCACAAGTAAAATTGAATATTTTATTGATAAAGAAGGAGTAAAAAAAAGAAGATTAAAAAAAACAGGTGAATTAATTGATTAATTAATTATTCATCTCTAAATGAGATCTCTTTTATTTCATTTTTCAATTCTGACAAAGACCAGAATTATTTACACAAATTATGACTCTCAAGCATCGTTACAAAGACGCAATTAGGCCAAAGCTTCTTAAAGATCTTGGCCTTAAAAATATTCACCAAGTCCCAAAGGTTATTAAAGTAAATATAAACCGAGGGCTAGGAGAAGCGGCTCAAAATTCTAAAGCTCTAGAAGCTTCTTTAAATGAAATGGCTACTATCACAGGGCAAAAAGCATTAGTTACAAGGGCTAAAAAGGCTATCGCTGGTTTTAAAATCAGACAAGGCATGCCTATTGGTTGTACTGTTACTTTGCGAGGTGATCGCATGTATTCATTTTTAGAAAGATTTATAAACCTTGCATTGCCAAGAATCAGGGATTTTAGAGGAGTAAATCCTAAAAGTTTTGATGGGAGAGGAAACTATACCATTGGTGTAAAAGAACAATTGATATTCCCTGAAATCTCTTTTGACAAGATTGATTCTATCAGAGGGATGGACATAACTATCGTTACAAGTGCATCCACAGATGAAGAGGGTAAAGCTCTTCTTAAGGAATTAGGTATGCCATTTAGCAGCAATTAATTTTTAAAATTATGTCAAACCACGATCCAATTTCAGATATGCTAACTCGTATTAGAAATGCGAGTCAGAAAAGGCATTCAACTACAGCAATTCCAGCTTCTAAAATGTCTAGAAGTATTGCAAAAGTACTTCAAAAAGAAGGCTTTATTAATGAAATAAATGAGGAAGGTGAAGGATTTAAATCTCAATTAATTATTGGTTTAAAATATAGCGGCAAAAATAAATTTCCTACTATTAGATCAATGCAAAGAGTAAGTAAACCAGGATTGAGAATTTATAAAAATACTAGAGGATTACCTAAGGTTTTAGGTGGTCTTGGCGTTGCTATAATATCAACTTCTAAAGGTATCATGAGCGATCGCGATGCTAGGAAACAAGGAATTGGCGGAGAAGTTCTCTGCTATGTTTATTAAGGAGAATTTATTATGTCTAGAATTGGAAAAAGTCCAGTATTGATTCCAGATAAGGTATCTGTGGATATTGACGGATTAACCGTCACTGTAAAAGGACCTAAGGGTGAATTAAAACGTTTAATGCCTGAAGGGGTTGACTTCAATAAAAAAGAGAATGAGATCTTTGTTACGGCCTCAACATCTAAGCGCTTTTCAAGAGAAAGGCATGGATTGTGTAGAACATTAATTGCAAATATGGTTAAAGGAGTAAGTGAAGGATTTGTTAAGCAATTAGAGATTGTTGGAGTTGGTTCAAGAGCCCAAGTCAAAGGAAAAAATTTGGTTGTTAGTGCTGGTTATAGTCATCCTGTGGAAATTATTCCGCCAGAAGGTATAACATTTAAAGTTGAAAGTAACACAAATGTATTTGTTTCTGGAATTGATAAAGAAATTGTTGGTAATGAAGCTGCAAAGATAAGATCAATTAGACCTCCAGAGCCATATAAAGGTAAAGGTATAAAGTATCATGATGAGAGAATTATCAGAAAAGCTGGAAAATCTGGCAAAAAATAAATTAACATAAAAAATCATGAACACAATTTCAAGAAAACAACAAACTCAAAAGCGTCATAGAAGGTTAAGACGATTTTTAGTTGGCACTAAGGCTAAACCAAGGCTTTCGGTCTTTCGGTCCAATAACCATATTTATGCTCAAGTTATTGATGACCAAGCTCAATCAACTATATGTTCAGCATCAACAGTTGATAAAGAATTTAAAATTAAAGATAATGAGTCAACCTCAAATTGTAATTCTTCGTCAGAGGTTGGATTATTACTTGCAAAAAGAGCTATCAAAAAAGGCGTAAAGGAGGTTGTATTTGATCGAGGAGGTAAGATATATCATGGGCGAGTTAAAGCTCTGGCTGATGCAGCTAGAAAAGCTGGTTTAAAATTCTAAATATTTATCATGACTGACACACCAACAAAAAAAGAAAATCAATCATTTTCTGCAAAGGCTTCAACTGCTAATCAAGATGAACCTAAAAAGAATAATAGGAAACGAAACAGAAGAGATTCTAAAAATCTTGAAAGAGACTCAGATTGGCAAGAAAGAGTTGTCCAAATTAGGAGAGTTTCTAAAACAGTAAAAGGAGGAAAAAAAATGAGTTTCCGAGCAATTATTGTCGTTGGGAACGAAAAAGGTCAAGTAGGTGTTGGTGTGGGTAAAGCAGGAGATGTGATAGGTGCTGTGAGAAAGGGAGTAGCTGATGGTAAGAAAAATCTTGTAAGAGTACCTTTAACTCGAAATAATTCTATACCCACTCTTTCATTAGGAAGAGATGGAGCTGCTAATGTACTTATAAGGCCGGCAGCACCTGGAACTGGTGTTATTGCAGGTGGTTCTATAAGAACTGTACTAGAGTTGGCTGGGATAAAAAATGTTTTAGCAAAAAGATTAGGTAGTAAAACTCCTCTTAACAACGCTAGGGCTGCTATGGTTGCTTTATCTCAATTAAGAACCCACAAATCTGTTTCTAGAGAAAGAGGAATTTCTTTAGAACAGCTATATTCTTAAAAATTATGACTACTTTACATTCTCTTAAATCAAATAAAGGCTCTCGTAAGAAAAAGCTAAGAAAAGGACGAGGGATAGCCGCTGGCCAAGGTGCTTCTTGTGGCTTCGGAATGCGAGGCCAAAAATCACGTTCAGGTAGACCAACAAGGCCAGGATTTGAAGGTGGTCAAATGCCTCTTTATAGGAGAGTTCCAAAATTAAAACATTTCCAAATTATTAATCAGAAGTCTTTTTCGATAATAAATCTTTCGAAATTAAACGACTTTAAAGAGAATGATATTGTGAATATTGATTCATTAGTTAAAAACGGATTACTTTATAAACCAAAACATCCATTGAAAGTTTTGGGAAATGGAGAAATTAAAGTCAAGTTAAAAGTTGAGGCTCATGCTTTTACGAAAGCTGCTAAAGAAAAAATTGAATCTTTAGGTGGTTCCTGCGAGATTATCAACTAAGATTGATATTAATTCTTAAATTAATGAAGAGAATTCAACATGTTAGTTAAGAAAAGTCGAAATCCTAGTGCCTCAGAGATTCTTACTCAACTTTTCTCTAATGAGGAGCTTAGAAATAGAGTCTTAACAACATTAGGTTTGCTGTTATTAGTGAGATTGGGAATTTATATCCCAATGCCAGGGATAGATAGAGTTGCTTTTAAAACTTTCATAGATCAAGGTGGACAATTAATTGGATTTTTAGATATTTTTACAGGTGGTGGAATTTCAACCTTGGGAATTTTTGCATTGGGTATTTTGCCATTTATTAACGCATCTATTATTATTCAACTCTTAACAGCTGCGTTGCCAGCCCTCGAAGATCTGCAGAAAAATGAAGGAGAAGCTGGAAGGAGAAAAATTGCTCAAATTACCAGATATGTTTCCTTAGGCTGGGGTTTTCTTCAGAGCATCATTTTTTCTCTCATACTGAGACAATATGCAATTGAGGGTATAAGTGAAACTACTTTTGTTTTGCAAACATCTATAGCTCTCGTTACTGGGTCTATGGTAGTTATGTGGTTCAGCGAAATAATTACAGAGAAAGGAATAGGTCAAGGGGCTTCATTAGTGATATTCCTAAATATTGTTGCAACCTTACCTAAAGCTCTTAGTTCAACCATTGAAAAAGCGCAGACTGGAGATAGAGGTGATGTTCTAGGCATCTTGGTTTTATTAGGAGTGTTCTTATTAACAATTGTAGGAATAATTTTTGTCCAGGAAGGAGCAAGAAGAATTCCAATAGTAAGCGCTAAAAGACAAATAGGTAGTACATCATTGCTTCCTACTAGGCAAAGCTATCTCCCCTTAAAACTAAACGCAGGAGGAGTTATGCCAATTATTTTTGCTTCAGCTTTGATATTTTTACCTATAACGATAGCAAATGTTACTGGTAATCCTATTTTAATAAAATTTGCTAGTGCGCTTAATCCAGGATCTTCAAACCCTTGGCCTTATGCTTTGACATTTTTCGGTTTAATTCTTGGCTTCTCATATTTTTACGCATCTCTCACTATTAATCCTATTGATGTAGCATCGAACCTTAAAAAGGGTGGTGTAGCAATTCCTGGTGTAAGGCCTGGATCTAAAACAACAAACTATTTAACAGGCATTCAAAATAGATTAACTTTACTTGGTGGATTGTTTTTAGGCTCAGTTGCGATTATCCCCGCAGCTGTTGAAAGAGCAACAAATGTCCAAACATTTCAAGGATTAGGAGCTACTTCATTATTGATTTTAGTAGGAGTAGCAATTGATACAGCAAAGCAAGTCCAGACCTATGTAATTTCTCAAAGATATGAGGGCTTGGTAAATAACTGATGAAAAAACATTTATTATTTTTAGGACCTCCTGGAGCAGGAAAAGGTACACAAGCATCTTTTATAAGTGAGTCGAATGATTATTTACATTTATCTACAGGAGAACTATTAAGACAAGAGGTGGAGAAGAAGACAACTTTAGGAATCCAAATCAAAGAAATTATTAATAGCGGTAAATTAGTTAATGATAAGCTTGTTTTGGAAATAGTAAAACAAAATTTAGCCTTGAGTAAAGAAGGATGGATTTTAGATGGATATCCTCGAAATATATCTCAGGCAGATTCTTTATCGAAAGTCCTAGATGAACTTAATCAACCATTAGAAAAGGTCTTTTATTTAAATTTAAACGAAGATATTTTAGTCAAAAGATTAATCAATAGAGGTAGAGCGGACGAT